>JBBRGJ010000208.1:0-5176 GCA_038240835.1 Bacteroidales bacterium
CCCAAAAACCCACACTACGTAGAAGGAAACAGTTACGACTTTGTCATAAACAGCAAACAAATTGACTTAAATTACAAAGGAGAAAATGTCTATCTATTTGTCATTCACGACTTTTTTGATATTCCTGCCAATGTAGAAG
The DNA here is from genome assembly GCA_038240835.1 of Bacteroidales bacterium. Classification (GTDB taxonomy): domain Bacteria; phylum Bacteroidota; class Bacteroidia; order Bacteroidales; family WCHB1-69; genus JBAXTE01. The sequence continues at coordinate 140 of JBBRGJ010000208.1, forward strand.
CAAGCGAACAAGAATATGCAAGCAAATCGGTTGGAGAGACCATTAATTGTAAAGTGGACAGAATTAAAAAAAGCAAGTTGTTGCTTTCTATTAACAGACCTTAATTAATAATAATAATAATAAGACCCTCAAGGTTTTAAAAACCTTGAGGGTCTGTTGGTTTTATTATTAAGGTTTTATTACAACCCTTCTATTTGGCTCAGTATAAACGCTTTTTGCTTCACTCCCACTATTCGTTTAACCTCTTTTCCATTTTTGAAAACAATAATAGTTGGAATGCTTCTCACTCCAAATTTGGCAGCCGTTTGTTTTGCATGATCGATGTTTAATTTGCAAACTTTTGCCTTTCCTTGCGCAGCTATGGCGACATCGTTTAAAATGGGTGCCATCATTTTGCAAGGCATACACCATTCCGCCCAAAAATCAACCAACACAATTCCAGACGAAATTTGTTGCTTAAAATTAGAATCATTCAGTTTTACAATATGTTGATTGTCAGCCACTACGGGCATTTTTTTCATTTTATACATAGCAAAGAGGAAATATCCAACCAATGCTGCAATAATTGAAAGTACGATAATTAAAGATGTGGTCATTTTTTTTTTATTTTATAAGTAAGAATCGTGAAAAGATGTTTCGTGAAACGTGCACTTCGACAGGCTCAGTGTGACAAAAAGAAGAAGAGAAATACAGAAGTAAGAAAGTGATCAGCCAGCTGGCGGACGTGAAAAGAAAGAAGGGTCTTATATGTCCCAAGTGAAAGGTTTATGCTGTTGCACAAAGTAACACAAAGAAGACACAAAGTTTCACAAAGAAAAGAATACAGAAGAGGAATACAGAAGTAAGAAAGTGATCCGCCAGCTGGCGGACCGTGAAAAGTGCACTTCCCTTCGACTTCGCCGCGGCGAATCAGGGTAAACTAGCTCAGTGTGACAAAAGGAAGAAAAAGAAGAACGCTGAATTATGAAGTCTTAGTCTACCTAGCAAGCTGGAAGATAAATGTATCTTAGTCTATCAGCGAGCTGTTAGATAAATGCCTTAGTGGTGAATTGTCTTTCCTTATAAACCGCGAAGCAAAACGAGCTTTCAAAGATCCACGAATTTTGAAAAAATTCGGGACGCTCTGATCACTGTTGACTGATCACTGATCACTGTAAGACTATTCTATGATTTTGATTTCGTGGGTGATTTTTGCAAATTGTTTATACATAAATGAAACGCCACAATAGCGTTCTTGGGACAAATCGATGGCTTTTTGGAGTTTATCCATGGGCAAATCTTTCCCTTTAAATTGATAAACGATGTGCATGGAATCGTAGTATTTTGGATGTTCTTCTGTGAGATTCGCTTCGATATTTACATCAAAACCTTCTACTTCTACTCTCATTTTGGCAAGCATAGAAACTACGTCCATGCCAGTGCAACCTGCCAAAGCAGATAACATCAACGCTTTGGGTCTTGGACCAGAATCTTCGCCACCAACTTCGGCGTTTGCATCTAAAATCACATGGTGACCATTTATTAAAGAATCAAATTTCATTTTACCTTTCCAGGCAGTTTCTACGGAATGTTTCATAATATCTATTTGTTTAAAATTACATTCATTATTTGACGAATAAAAAGTGACAGAATCCTGTGCATTCAATAAGAATAATCAATTGATATTCCCAAATTACATTATTAAAGCACTTTTATATTAACATCATTTTGATACAAACAACCTATGGGTGTCATTTGTTTGAAATTGTCTTTTTTAATGAGTTAAGGATTATTAATTAAAGGACAATAACTCGTTTGAGATGGAATGAATTTGGGGAATTTTGTGTATTTTTGCAAATAAAAAAGATCATCGTGCAAACAGACAACACCCACCACATTGTAGTTACTGAAACGGCGAAATTAGCGGCTTCGTTTATTAATCAGACATCCAAAAGCATCTTCCTTACGGGAAAAGCAGGCACTGGTAAGACTACTTTTTTGAAAGAACTACATAAGTATACATTTAAGCAAACCATTGTAGTTGCCCCCACTGGAATAGCTGCCATCAACGCAGGTGGCGCAACGATTCACTCCTTTTTTCAACTTCCATTTGGCAGTTTCGTTCCCAAACCCATCCATCTAAGTCAGGACATTAATTCCAAAGTAACCGATCCGGTTAAGTTGATAAAAAACTTGCAGATACGAAGTCGAAAGCGAGAAATAATCCGTAAAATGGAACTTTTAGTCATCGACGAAGTGAGCATGTTGCGCGCCGACCTTTTGGATGCCATTGATACGGTAATGCGCCACATTCGGGGGAAACACTACTTGCCTTTTGGAGGCGTTCAAGTCCTTTTTATTGGCGATATGTACCAACTTCCTCCCGTTGTAAAAGACCAAGAGTGGGCATTTTTGAAACAATTTTATCGCTCTCAGTTCTTTTTCGACGCTCAGGCCTTGCAATCCGAAAAACCGATATTTATTGAATTAGACAAAATTTTCCGTCAAGACAACCTTGAGTTTATCTCGTTGCTCAACCATTTGCGCACCAACGAAATTACAGAAGCGGATGTGCAACTACTCAACACTAAATTTCAGCCCGATTACGAAGCCGACATCACAGATAACATCATCACAGTAACTACGCACAATTACAAAGCAGATGAAATCAACAAAAAATTTCTCGACTCATTAGAAGAGGAACCGCAAACATTTAAAGCGACCATTACTGGAGATTTTGGAGATAACCTCTTCCCCATCGAAAAAGAGATGGTTTTGAAAAAGGGAGCTCAGATTATGTTTATCAAAAACGACCCCTCGGGAGAAATGAAGTTTTTCAATGGCAAACTGGGTAGAATTGAGCGGTTTACCAAAGATGAAATCTACGTAATGATAGATGGAAATACCCAAGAGAGTAAACTCGACAGATATATTTGGGAAAATGTTCGCTACACCATCAACAAGGAGAAAAACGAAATTGAAGAGGAGAAAATTGGCACTTTTAGCCACTATCCAATCAAATTGGCATGGGCCATTACCGTTCACAAAAGTCAGGGTTTAACCTTTGACAGAGCCATTTTAGACATTTCGGACTCCTTTGCTCCAGGTCAGGTTTACGTGGCGCTCTCTCGATTAAGGTCGTTGGATGGACTTATTTTAAAAACCAAAATCAGATTCAACAGTCTCCACATCGATGAGCGCGTATTGGATTACGACCATACGAACAACTGCAAGGACGAACTTCCAACCAAATTAAACAGTGCTTCCATCGATTTTTATCGCGATAAAGCCACGGAAGCATTTACATTTGATCCAATTGCTCGTGCGTTTAATGAAATTATATATCATCTGAACTCGGAAACTCCGTTGCTCAACAAGCAAATATATTTAGAATGGGTTTTGAATCAGCAATCTGAATTTAACAACACCCTTGCAATCAGCAATAAGTTTATTCGAGAATTAGTCCAAATCCACCACTCAGGGCAGCAAACTGCAGAGACGATTATTACCCGAGTAGAGGCCGCTAAGGGTTATTTTCAGCCAATATTAATCAGTTTTAGCACCAATTTACAACAATATCTTTCTGAGTTTACCATCATTGAAGATGTAACCGAATACATTGAAAAAGTAGCAGAATTAGAGCTAATGATTTATGAGCAATATCGAGCGTTGTTGATCATAGACTATGTCCTTAAATCCGCATTTTCCAGTCAACTAATTGATAAAGAGCAGATAAGAACCCTGCAAAAAGATGAAGAGCGCGAGAGTTATTTGAAAAAAATCAGACAACTACAACATCGAATTTCATTTGGTAGTTTTGATTTTGATGATGAGAAACCAAAAAAACCGAAAAAGGCAAAAAGAAAGAAGAAAGATTTAGACATTGAGAAACCTGTAAAAATACCCTCCAGAGAGGTTTCTTATCAATTGTTTCAAAAGGGGAAAACCATCGATGAAATTGCCGAGGAACGCGATTGCACTGCGCAAACGATTTTGGGGCACCTAATTTGGCATATAAAAGAGGGATTATTGCCCCAAACTTCCATTTTAGATCAGGAGTCCATCGATGATATTTTAAAAGCGTCCAATACACTTTGCACACAATCGCTAAGTCCCATTCATGAGCTATTTGGGGGAAAATACAATTTCGACCAAATTAGAATCGCGCTCATCGGAGCTGAAATAACAGTAGAAAATGAGTCCTAAAATAGAGGAAGACATTGAGCACCAATGCCGACCAGATTGTGGAGCATGTTGCATTACGCCTTCCATTTCGTCTCCCATTCCAGGAATGCCCAATGGAAAACCTGCGAATGTATGGTGTGTTCAACTCACGGAGGATTTGCGCTGCAAGTTAATCGGGTCTCCACTTCGCCCTGATGTTTGCATCGGTTTTAAATTCGACCCCATTATTTGTGGAAATTGTCAATACGAAGCCATGGAGATTATGGAGAAGTTGGAGAGTTGAAAAGAATGGTGAAAGGTGAATGGTGAATGGTGAATGGTGGAAGGAAGAAGGTGAATGGTGAATGGTGAATGGTGGAAGGAAGAGCGCAAAGCGGAGATTGCTTCGCGAGAGTCTCGCTTCGCGCACTTGGCTACTCCCTAAAAAACAGTCCGCCAGTTGGTGGATCTTTGTTTTTCGAGGATCCACGAAAAATAACAATCCACCAATCGGCGGATTTATTTTTCGGGATTGGCTACCCGGCTACTTGGCCACTCCGTCACTTCTTCACTTCGTCACTCCGTCACTTCCTTAATCAAATCAACAATTTTCGCAAAAGCATCCCCTGTATTGGTTTCTATCCAGTGGTAACTTTCATCGCGTCTGAACCAAGTGAGTTGCCTTTTGGCGTATCTTCTGGTATTTGTTTTTATATCAATTACTGCTTGATTCATGGAAATAGTTCCATCTAAGAATTGAAAAATCTCTTTGTAACCTACTGTATTTAGAGCATTTAAACTCCGATATGGTGTTAACGATTTTACCTCATCCACCAACCCTTCTTCAATCATCTGATCGGTTCTGAGTTCAATTCTGCGGTGGAGTTCTTCTTT
>JBBRGJ010000209.1:0-5147 GCA_038240835.1 Bacteroidales bacterium
CGTATCATCACAATTTGTGATCACAAAATAGCATTCCTATGAATTTTTTTTATATCTTTGCAAAATCTAATTTGGTGTATACTAAATTAGTTTGCGAAAAGAGAGTCGGTTGGGGAGCAAGCCCTTCCGGCTTTTTTTGTATAAAATTTATTGAAACTGGTGAGATTGTATAAATCATAGTAATTTAATGGGCTTATTATTTATTTCTGGGCAAATGTAAAACGAAATTTAAAAAAAAAAAAAAAACGTTTCTTAAAAAGTGTTAAATGCTCAAATTGGATTTAATAGAGATTTTAAATCGGATATTAGACCAAAAGCTTCAGTATTCGCTTACCGAATTTTTGCCACTTGAGCAATCCACAATTTAAATGGCTCCGCTTTTGGCGAAGGAATCGATTGAATTAATCGGAAAAACTGCTACGTAGAAGCAACATCGGTTTTATATCATTTTACTATCAGTCGATGGCATTTTTAGTTGGTTACAAATTGGAACCAACTCGTTTCCTTCCTTTTTTAATCTGTTTTTTAGCACCTTCCAATAATTGTTCGGATTCGGACTTTCGGTCAATATTCCAACCACATCTACGATCGAAAAATACCACTCTTCGGTCTCTTTATTCCAGATGGTACGAACATTACGTGCTTCAAATAGTTTAATTTCATTTTACATTTTCAAAAAGAAGGTCACACTATTTTTTCTTTAAATGATGATAATCCAACAGTTTATCTATCATCGTTCCAAGTTCATCTGGCATAAAAACCTCATCATTAGCCACATTATCGTGAGTAACCAGTATCAATCTTGGGTTTATCATCGAAAACGGATGAAATTTTAAGTAGATCGAAGAGTTATCAATTTTAGCGTGCACTTTGTCATTTATTTTATATAACGAAAGGTATTCTTCGACCTCTGAATAATCGATGTTTTGATCAACATACATCAAGTAAAAGGGCCGTTCTTTAAGACAAAACAGAATTTCTTGATTGCGTTCTATAAATTTGAGGACATAGTCGTTGCAGGATCCACAACCATTTTTGTGAATAACAATCATCGAGAAAGAAGAATCTTTTATTCCTTGTTCTTTTTCTAGGTATTTCAAAATATCGTTTGCTTGGTAGTTATAAGCCTCTGAATTATTACCAATAATATTACATAACGATTTTTTTTCTGCTTCTTTTTTTTGAACTTTCAAATAAACCATTGCGCTCAATTTATTTTGAATTTCCTGTTTATCGAAAGGTTTAAACGATGTTTTAATAAATTTTACAACCAATTTCCCTTTCTCAATTGCAGCTATAATCTGTGTATCATCAAGAAATTGAGAAAAAAGCTCATCATGGGAAATAAGGTTTTCACCCAAATAATGATGATTTTCATCGTAATATACACGTATATAATGAAATGGAGGATAAATAGAGTGTGGCAATAAAATATCTCGATAATAAATCAATGGATTTCCTGAAATTGCAATGGATTTAATCTGTAGATAAGCACCATCACTATAATTGCAATCATTGTAAATACTATCTTCTCCATTTTTATAAATCTTTGAAGAATAAGGAATTGGATTCATAAATTGAGAATTCACAAAATGTGTGTCCAACTGGTTCGTTTTAAAATTCCATTCATAAAAAGTGGGAGTATACGTAAAAGAAATAATAATATTTCCCTTATCGTTTAACGACAAATACGTTTCGTGCATAAACCATTTGTGATAAACGCCATCTTTTAACTCTGGATACCAAATATCTTTATTCATTAACAATTTGCCAGTCTTTAAATCACAATATCCAACAATCGGGTATTTCTTCTGGTACCCTTTAAACCCGTAGTAAGAATATCGAAAAGATATAAATATCTTATTGTCAAACACTTTCATTGTGTATGGATACATCTCTTTATACTTCGGCCTAAGGGTCTCTGGAGGATATTTCGAGGAAATAATATTTGGATAAATTAGGGGATAAATCTGTTGAATTTCACCCTTTATATTCACTCTTTTAATATTACTATCGTTTTTGCCATTATACGGATTGCCAAAAATCACGATGTCGTTTATATTATTAACCACAAAATTATTGAGTGACATTTTATCAAAAGGAATAGTCCAAAGCAATGAATCCTCAATTAAATTATATACAAAAATTTTATTAACAGGATAAAACGAGATAAACAAATATGGAACTCCCTGATTTTCAAATATCTTATACTCAGTTATCGTGTTTACCCCATTGGGCAAGGTGAGTTCGTGCTTTTCCAACATCTCAGTTTTATCTCTCATCATAAGGGTTGACTGAGCTTTTAGTGCAGGTATTTGAAAAACCATTATAGATAACAAGATAATCGTGTTTTTTTTGTTTTTCATTGTTTTTAAATTCTAAAAATTTTATTCATTTAAAACATTATAATAATCCAATAAATCATTTACGTATTTATCCAGTTCACTAGGAAGATAGGTGTTGTCAAATATTACTTTATTTTGAGACACCAATACCAAACGAGGGTTTTGTAACGAAGTGATTGTGAAATTTTTATAGATACTAGAATTATCTATTTTAACATGATTTTTATCGGTCAACATATATCCTTTTAAATAAGCTGAAATATCCTGATCAGTTATCCCTTCACTGACATAAAGAATATAAAATGGACGGGTTTTTATATTAAAAAACACCCCTTGATTTGTCTTCGCAAAATTTAGAAGGTATTCGTTGCATGGGCCACAACCCTTACTATTTATAATTGCAATAGAAAAGGATGTGTCTTCGATTTGATGGTTTTTTTGAAGGTATTTTACAATGTCCTCTTTTTGATACGTAAAGGATGTCTCATTTCGGCCAACAATACCACAAGTCTCTTTCCCTTTCTTTTTATTCTTCTCGGTTTCTAACTTTTCAATAGAGTCTAATTTCAATTTTAATCTATTTTCGTCAAAAGATTTAAAAACGGGTTTTACAAACTTAAAATCTAATCGCCCATTTATAATTTCAGACATATAATAAACTGATTTATAATAATTTATAAAAAAATCTTTATCAATAAGTGATTCCCCCAAATAATTGTATTGTGAATCAAAAAAGACTCTAATTATTTTTTCATCCCCATATTTAGAAGCTGGCAAAATCATTTCTCGATAATACACTTTGGTTTTATCTTTAGATACAGAACTCTCTGCAGATAAATACAAACCAAAAACTAGATTGAAATTATCGTCATTCGAGTCCTCTTTTGGTTTGGTTGTGGTAAAAGGAATAATTGGCATAAACCTAGAATTAACTATATGCTTCTTGATTTTGTTTTGTTTATAGTTCCATTCATACAGAACCGGAGTATATGAAAATAGGATATCAATATTTCCATTCTCTTTTACCGATATAGAATGTTGATAATAATACGGTTGTGTATAATATCTAGTGCTATCCAATTCAGGATACCAAATATCTTGGTTCATCACCAAAGTGTCTTTTATTAAATCATAATACCCCACTAAAGGATGTTTTTTCTTATACCCTTTAAACCCATAATAAAGATAATCAAAAGTAAGAAACACCTTTTGATCAAATATAAAATGTGCTTGTGGATAAAGTTCTTCTTTGTTCTCTAAAAGTGGCTCTGCCGGATTCTTTGAAGAAATTATGTTTGCACCAAACAAAGGATAAATATGTTTAATTGAGCCTTCCAAATTTACACATTGTACAACGCTGTCGCATTTAAAATCATTGCTACTTCCATAAATCATGATGCTGTCTCTGTTAAAGAACTCCATATCATTTATGGAACAAATCGCGCCAGGATTTATCTGATATGCAAGCTCGTTTTTAGACAAATCGTAGATGTATATATTGTGCCTTGGATAAAAATATGCCATTAAAAAGAATTTACCCTCCATTTCAAAAAGTTTTGTCCGATTCAATGTCACAACTCCATCTGGCAATGGAAGACTGTGAGTTTCAAGCACCTCAGATTTGGCCTGTTCAATCAGCACCGATTTTTTCGTTGACTGCGGTTTACAACTGGACATACTAAAAATTAATACCCACGTAATAATTGCTGCTAAAATATTACTTTTCATGATTTGATTTGTTTAATACAATATTGGGTAGCAATAACTAACACTCTAGTCATTGCCACCCAATACAATTATTTGTTATTTAATTTCTACATCAGGCTTTACAACAATAACATCTACATCTTTACCGTCGATACAGATAGTCCCTGTGCGGCATGTATTACCAAATCCACGACAAACAAGTGTCATCCCTACATTGCTAACCCATTCATAGCTAACTCGTTTATCATAAGATGGGGCTTTCGCAGAAGATTCACTTTTTATTGCTTTGTAAATTATCTGTCCAGTTGATCTATTCAGATATTGATAACATTTTACTCCACTAACTTCAACTGTTTTATCTAACAAAATAAAATTATGTTTATTTCCTGTGGGTACTATGTCGGCTACTTCTTTTTTACATGAAGAGAAAAGTATTGCAGATAATATTAATAAAATGCTTATTGATTTTTTCATTTTTTTATAATTAGTTATTATTGATATAGTCTATTTATTACTGGGTACTTCAACACCTTGTTCAATCACAACACCCCCATCAGAGGCAATAAAACAGTTTTTGGTTCTTAATCCGTCACATTGGACATGACTATTTCCATCCAACCTTGCGCTGTAGGTCCATGGTGCCGCATTTGGAGCTTTGGTGTTATTATTATCATGTCTTGTTTCTTTTTGTTTAAATATAACTTGTTTAGTAATTTGATTAGTAATTTGATTACACATAACACCTTCAATATCAACTCCTTTTAGAGTTGTGACCCAAGAATCTTTACTGGATGTTGAATTCATTTTTGAAGAAATATCTTCTTTTTTACACGATGCAAAAGCCAAACCGACTATTGCAACTAAAATAAACATTTTTTTCATCTTATTAAATTTTAAAATTTTACTGTATTTTTTTTTAATTTAATGGGTCTTCCATGCAACCCATAACGATCCCGTATCATCACAATTTGTGATCACAAAATAGCATTCCTATGAATTTTTTTTATATCTTTGCAAAATCTAATTTGGTGTATACTAAATTAGTTTGCGAAAAGAGAGTCGGTTGGGGAGCAAGCCCTTCCGGCTTTTTTTGTA
>JBBRGJ010000210.1:0-5070 GCA_038240835.1 Bacteroidales bacterium
TGGTCAAATAACGAATGATTATTGTCGTTATAAACGACTGACCATTAACCTCTCGTTACAAACGAGGGGGAGAGGAGGTTAGCTACAAAATTCCAGCCAATCTTAGTTGTTCGTCATACTCTGCTTTTATCAGTTTCCATAATGTCAATTGATCATAGCGGGTAACGATGCTAATTCGTGCGTTCGAAACCAGGTGCTGGTATAAAGCCTGATCTTCCAGCAACCGGATCATCGCTTCTTCGATGGCTTGTTCGTTTTTAACCGGAATAATCAAACCGTTGTCTTCGTGAATAATGATCTCATTGCAACCGTTGATATCACTTACAATACAGGGTAGGTCCATCGCACAGGCCTGCATCGGGACATTGGGGAAGCCTTCGCGGTAGGAGGGGAACACCAGTGCATTTGAAACAGCCAGGAAAGGGCGTACATCTGCCTGAAAGCCAACAGGTATAATATGGATGTGGTTGGCAATGACATCCATCGTCTGTTGGTCCAACGGATCAAGTTCCGGTTCGAAATCTCCAACCAACAGCAATTTCGTTTGCGGAAAACGATTATTTACCTTAACAAATGCTGAAACCAGTTCATTAATTCCTTTGTCCTTTACCAAACGGCCAACAAACACATATACAAAGTCACCTGGTTTTATTTGCCAGGTGTTTCTGATCTGTAATCTGACATCTTGGCTGATTGCTGCTTTGGAAAAACAAGTCGTATCAATCCCGTTTGAACTGCCATTGCCAATGACTTTGAGCTGATCTGGTTTTGCAAAACCTTGTTCCAGGATGATCTCCTTCAATCCAAACGAATTGGGATATACTTTTGTGGCACAGGCATAGGTTATTTTCTCTACAAAATTTAATAACCATCGTTTTTTGCCTGTCGCCTCCAGCAATGGTAAGCCGGCCACCGTATGTAAACGAACCGGAACCCTGCACAGCCAGGATGCCAGCATTCCGGCGGTACCGGCTTTGGGCGTGTGTGTGTGGACAATTTGTGGCCGTTCGCGATAAAAAACTTTGACGAGCCGGATCAATGAAATAAAATCTTTTACCGGGCTGATCTTACGGCTCATTTCAATTTCGATAAGGCGTAAATTCCTATTTTCAGATAGCTGGATAGCCGTTGCGCCGGGGGAGGTGATGCCAACTACCTCGTAGTAATTTTGCATGTATTTCAACTGTCCGCGTAATAATATCGCTAAAGACTCAGGCACAGTGGTTATCCTGATGATTTTTATTTTTTTATTTTCCATAACTATTTTGATACCACTTCTGAAAGCAATAAAAGGTCCATACCCTGAAGGTATTATCTACTTTGCCATTGATATGGTCATTGACGATCTTTTGAATGAATTCGTACCTGAAAATATTTTGCTTTGCAATAAACTGGTAATCAATATAACCAAGCAATTCTTCTTTTAAACTCTTTTTAAGCCAGTCACCAACCGGAACACCAAAACCCTTCTTTTTTTTGTCCAGAAATCCCTTTGGAAATTGATCCTTAAATGCTTCTTTCAATAAATATTTTTTGTTCCAGATTTTTATTAAATAGTCTTCCGGCAACTGATTGGTAAAGTTCCACAGTTGTTTATTTAAATACGGAGACCGGCACTCAATTGATGCATACATGCTTGTTCTGTCAACCTTAACACACATATCTCCTTCGAGGCTAACAATCCGGTCTATCTTGCGAAATTGCGTCAATGAATTCTGTGATGGTCCAATGCTATTTTTGTAGTAATCCATTGCCTTCAGGTCGGCAGTTCCAGGTGAAAAAAGTTCTGAAAGCTCATTGTTCTGAAAACCGAGCGATATAATATTGTAATAGAAATCACCTTTATAATTGATCGATTTAAGAAGTCTGTTTATTTTAAACCGAAGACCCCGGTTATCTTCTTTTATATTCGTCAGTCTAACTAAAGATGAAAGTAAGTAATGATGAAATTTCTCGGGCACAACACGGGTGTAATAATGATTCAGCTTTCCCATTAAATACTTATTGTAACCCCCGAATATTTCATCTGCGCCATCACCCGTTAAGGCTACTTTTACAAACTTTGAGGTATTCGACGCAACCAAATAGGAGGGTAAAGCGGAAGAATCGGCAAAAGGCTCATCAAAATTGAGGATAATCTCGTGTAACTTTTGAGCCAGATCGCTCTCCGAAATTATAAATTCATGATGGTTACTTCCAATCAGTTTAGCAACAGCTTTCGACTTATCCGTTTCATCAAATGATTTTTTTTCGAACCCGATTGAAAAAGTATCAATTTTAGCATCGGATTGTTGCGCCAGACACCATGAAACGATGGATGAATCAACGCCACCGGATAAAAAAACACCAAGCGGAACGTCGGCTATTGAACGACTTTTAACGCTCTTCATCACATATTCGAAGGTGAGCTTTTTGGCTTCGTTAAAACTAGCTGGTTTTAAAACGGGGTCAACTGCCAGTTCGATTTCTTTGATTTCATATTTAAAGTCCGTACAATCGAATTCGATATAATGGTTTACCTCGAGCTTATGGATGTTTTGATAAATAGTATATGGCGAAGGGATGTAGGTTAATTGAAAATACAGGTTAAGCGCACTTATATTAATTGGCGGCTTTGCCGGTAATATGCTGATAATTGATTTTAATTCAGAAGCCCAGTAGAATATTCCATTTTGTCCGGAATAATAGACAGGCTTTTCGCCAAAGAAATCACGCACAATATAAACTTTCTTTAATTGCTTGTCGTAGATCGAAAAACCAAAAGCTCCATCCAGCATCGAAAAGGCTTTTGTTCCCAATCTTTCATAAAGCTTTAAGATGACCTCAGTATCAGATTGCGTTTGAAACAGGACCCCTTTTTGAATCAACCCGTCTTTAAGCTCCTTGTAGTTGTAGATTTCGCCATTAAATACAATAACAATACTTTTATCTTCATTAAAGATCGGCTGACTCCCGGTGGCTAAATCAATAATCGAAAGGCGACGCATCGCCATTCCCAATTGAAACAGTTTATCAGCGTCAACGAAACAACCATCGTCATCGGGGCCACGGTGAATTATTTGATTATTCATTGTATTCAAAAGAGTGTTCGCTGTTTCTAAAGCGAATACTTGCTTTGATACAAAACCATTAATTCCGCACATTGCTTAATTTCCAGGTGTAATTATCGAGAATTCCGGTCAAAATTATAATGAATTTAAAAAGAGATTCATCTCATTTTTAAAATTAGTGTAGGAAAACAACCTGGATTCTTCGCAGTTTTTTTTCATTAAACTGATTGAAGATCTATCTAACAGCAAAATTTCTTTCATTGTTACCAACAATTTTTCCTTGTTATCAATGTCAACAAAATATCCATTGACACCTGGCTCAATATACTTTTCCAGGTCACTCGTATTTGTAACGATCACAGGCGTACCGCATGAAATGGATTCAGCAACCTTGGTCGGAAAACCAGCAGTCGTCATTCTATTCACATCTCTGAATAAAATCAAAAAATCTGCATCTGAAACCTTATTGATTACTTCCGTATTAGGTATAAATCCGTGAAAAACAACTTTTTTTTCAAGACTTTTAATTATTTCGGCGTGAGTACATATTACGGCTAAATATTGTTCTTTGGTTAAGCCATAAATATTAAAAACAAACTCAAGTTCTCTCAATTCATATAACGCCTCTATTGCTTTGTCCAGCCTGTCTTTATAAGCGGTTTTTTTTACACTTCTGCCATTTGTGGGGAAAGGCTGACCAACATAAATTAAACTTAAAACTTCATTGATATTATTTTCCCTGTATAAATGTCTGAAATAATCAATATTTGTTAATGGTGGTATTATAACAGTCTTGCGAGCTCTTTTTCTATAGAAGTTTGACAAGTAAGAACTTATTGCGATCACTCCGTCTGCACTCGAATTCATAAACCGCAATTGGTAGGTCGTATCAAGCGATTTCACAAGCCGGAAGAGAAGCCCCCCGGATTCCGATGGTAACCAATCATGAACATCCGTTATAAATTTTATTTTTTTTCGCCTGCACCAATTTCTGATCAGCCATCCAAAAAACGATAGCGTCGGGCTTCCATATATGATTATAATATCCAAATTTTCATCCTCAACTAACTCATTTACTTCCTTATATCTTTGTCTGTATAGCAGCCACCCCTTTGATCCTTCCGGATATGGCAGATTGTAGTATTGGAAATCATCATAAATTTGGTGTGTGCTACTTAATGACGAATTGTTTGGCAAATTTTTATCCAAACCAATAAAAATAACTTCATAACCTAAATCTCTAAGTAAATATCCATTACCCAGCACTCGGGAACCTGCAGCACTTCCTTTAGGGAAGGAAAAATTACCTACATATAGTACTTTACCTGGCATTAGTTGTAGAAAGTAATTTTTTAAATTTGGTCCTGTTCATTTAAAAACGATTGGAAAGCGGTCAAATAGTTCCGATAATCAAACATTGCTGATTGGTAGCATGACCGTTTCATCTTGAGAAGTTTTTCAGGAGTTACATCAAACGCTTTTTGGAGCGATTTATAAATTGACTCCTGATTTGAAATATCAATCCAAAAACCATTTTCGCCGTTTACCAAAAATTCGGCAATATTGCTGCTGTTATTTGTAAGAACGGGAATCCCGCATGTGATTGACTCAACAAATTTTGTAGGAAAACCTGCCCGGGTAACAAGGCTATCATCTCTTAAAAAAATAGAGTAATCACTTCCTTTTAATAATTGAATTACTTCCGGATGGGGCAGAATTCCATAAAATATTATTGAACTGCCTAATGATTTAAGAGTTGTTTCCAATAGTGGAAATGCAAATAACAGATCCGCTGCATGAATACCGACCACATGCATTTGAAATTTATAACCTTCTTCTTTTAATCTTTCAAGCGATATTAAAATTTTATCCAACCTGTCTTTTGCAGTTTCTTTGCACTTAACTGAAAAAGGTGACCCTGCATAAATCAATTGAAGTACAATTATTTCTGCATGATTGTTAACTATCCATTTTGGATCATTCGAATCAACTAATGGAGGCACCAAAATCGTTTTAACAC
>JBBRGJ010000211.1:0-5061 GCA_038240835.1 Bacteroidales bacterium
TTTAGCATGTTCGTTTCCTTGCATACTATCACAACGACTTCAACCTGAACGACAAATTGGGTTGATTGTAACTTTCATACAATTAGGTATTTAATATATATAGATACACACGCCTCGTGGCGCACCTGAGTTTATCGAAGTGAAGTATTACAGAAAGAACCTTTTTGGAAGTGCTTATGAAGTCCTTCACTTCGGCTAACTCAGGGTGACAATGAAATAAATATACTTAGCATTATAGATTTGGCAAAACTCTATAACTGCATATCCACTCAATTAGTAGTAATCCCTTTGTATTTCAATGCAGGAGACTGTTTTGTTTCGAAGAAGTATTTTTTGATTAAAATGAACTGAACTATTTCGTTTGTAAATGTAAGTTTTTGCAAATATGTGTAGAAGAAATAAGACGTTTTTTTTTACAAATTTCAAAATTTAAACACACAAATATATCAATGCATAAAACACAACAAATCAATCAAATAAAACATAATCTTATTTACACACAAGATATTAATAAACAATCACTTACATCAAGAACGAAAGAAGACAATATTTTTTTGACAATTTGTCTAATTTTTTTCAATACTTTTGTGAAAAATACTATAAGAAAATGATTTCAGAAAAATTTGCAGTAATTGGAATTGGGCATTTTGGAAGAGCAATTGCGCTAACACTTTCAAAAAGAGGCGCTGAAGTGATGGCAATTGACACAAACGAGGAGATTATCGACTCTATCAGTGATGATGTTGCATACGCTGTTACCTTAGATGCTACAGACCGAAGAGCTTTGATGTCTCAAGACATTAGAGATTTTGATGCTGTAATTATATCCATTGGTCAGAATTTTGAGCAGCGATTATTATGTGCAGCGGTTTTGCTCGATATTGGCGTAAAACGAATCATCTGTCGCTCACTTGGAAAAAGTCAGCGATTAATTTTAGAGAAAATGGGCATCGACGAGATTTTATCTCCCGAGGATGAAGTAGCCATCATTGTATGTGAACGACTATTAAATCCGAACATCATATCATACCTTCAACTTCCTGATGATTACAGAATTGCAGAAGTAATTGCACCACGAAAAACCAATGGAAGAACCTTGAACGACATCGATATTAGAGATAGATACAAACTCAGTTTGGTCACCATAAAGAGAGAGTTTCAAGAAGTTGTGGACAACAAAAAACAGATGATTCAGCACATCATGGGAGTTCCAGATTCAAAAGCCATTATTCAATTTAACGATACACTTGTAGTTTTTGGAAAAACTAGAGACATCGATCGTTTTATTGAAATAAATCAATAATATGCCAAATAGAATTTTTAATCGCATCAGGGAGAAGGTAAACATTGTCTTTTGGGACAATCGAGTGCTTTTATCTACTACTTTTTCGATTCTCAGTATTTTTGTCTCCACCGTTGCGGTATTAAGTGTCATATTCTACTACGGATTTCCCACTTCTAACAAGACTGAATATTGGTCGCGATTTATCATTCAATCTAGTTTTGGATTTTATGTAATCAAATACTTCATTTTTATTTTTCTAAACTTCAAAACCCGTTCCTATATCCGAGAGACTTGGTTTGAAGGGCTTATTGTATTGGGATTATTTACAAATTTTGTATTGACTTTTTTCTTCAAAATACATGTAGTAGATATCATTTCAAACATCCTTGGCATTGCTCATTTTGCAAGTATATCATTGGTTTTTATCCAATTCTACTTTTTTATTTTCATGATTATCGAGATTTCAAAAGCTGGAAAGTTCCTTTCAAGTTTGAGTCTCGGACCTTCTGCGTTGATGTTGCTCTCTTTTATCTTATTGATAATTACCGGTTCTCTGTTATTGTTAATGCCCGAGATGACTCAAAACGGAATTAGCTACGTAGATTCACTTTTCACGTCCACAAGTGCCTGCTGCGTTACAGGACTTACCACGGTAAATACCCTAACGACCTTTACACTTAAAGGGAAATTCATCATCATGATGCTGATACAGTTTGGTGGAATCAACATCATCTCATTTGCTACATTTTTCGCCACTTTCAGCAAAAGTTCCACCGGATTAAAAAACCAATCCATTCTTAAAGACATGTTGAGTGTTGAAAAGCTCTCTAGCACTCGCTCATTATTGCGTGAAATCATCTATTTCAGTATTGGGATAGAGTTGTTGGGGACCATTTTAATGTATCTATACTGGTCAAATACTGGAATGTTTGCAGGCAGAGCAGAGACACTTTTCAATTCACTTTTTCATAGCGTTTCCGCTTTTAACAATGCTGGTTTTTCGCTATGGACGAACAATGTATTTGACCATGTTGTAAAACAACAATATTTCATTCAGTTTGTGATTATGTTTTTAATATTTTTTGGAGGTTTAGGATTTATGGCCATGCAAGACTTATTTAATTTTGAAAACATTAGAAATCGTCGAAAAATCAAATGGAAACGTTTGCAATTATCTACCAGAGTTGCACTCTCCACTTCCCTTGTATTAATTGTAGTTGGCGCTGCATTCTTTTACATATTAGAGTATAATAATTCAATCGCAGGCGAAAATATAGCAGGAAAAGCAATGGCCTCTTTTTTCCAATCCGTATCGTCTCGAACAGCAGGTTTTAACTCTGTAGATTTCAGACTAGTAGGTCAACCGATGCTTATTATTTTCATCATATTGATGTTTATTGGAGCCTCTCCTGGCTCAACGGGTGGTGGGATAAAAACAACCACATTTTATGTCATTTTCAAATCTGCCATGGCCACACTCCGAGGCAGAAAACACATTGAAATCAGCAAAAACACAATCTCATTTACGTTAGTAGATCAAGCATATACCATCGTTATTTTCTCAATAGCTCTGATTTTCTTATCTACATTTATCCTTTCTATTACCGAAAGTGACATTAGTTTTTTAAATCTATTATTCGAAGAAGTCTCTGCTTTTGGCACTGTGGGATTATCCACTGGAATCACCCCGAATCTTTCGGATGCAGGGAAAATAACCATCATTCTTACCATGTACATTGGAAGGGTTGGCACACTAACCTTGGGATTGGCAATTGCCAAAAAGACATTGACTAATCGGTATAAATATTCCCATGGGAATATTCTTATTGGCTAGATTGTGATTGCAAGAAAACGCCAACTTTTTCGTTATGCGTTGCAACAAAAACAGATTATTTACTTCAGTAAACGCCCTATTTTCGTTGCAACGCAAGCCTCAAATTTGAAGTTTTCTTGCAATCACAAGTTTTCTTGCTCTATTTGCGAAGTTGCAAACTTCGCACAGCTCTTTCGCAGGGCTCATTCGCACCTATTCGGCATGAAAAGTTTGAAAAGCTGCGCCTAGATGATCTATAATATCAGAGGCGATGAGTGATTCCATGGATTGATGTTTTGAGATTGCAATATCTGCCGCTAATCCATGGATGTAGACACCTAGGATGGAAGCATTTACCGAAGAGTAACCTTGGGAAAGCAATCCGAGGATTATTCCTGTGAGCACATCTCCGCAGCCGGCTGTAGACATTCCAGAATTGCCAGTTGAGTTAAAAAAAACTTCACCTTCGGGTGTTGCGATGGCGGTATTGGCTCCTTTTAAAACCACCACCACGCGGTATTTGATTGCGAACTCTTTCAGTTTTGTCAATCGTTCAAAACTATTGGATGATTTTCCCACCAATCGTTCAAATTCTTTTACATGCGGAGTTAAAATTGAGTTTGTGGGCAAGAATGAGAGCCATGTTTTATTTTCCGAAATAATATTCAAAGCGTCCGCATCAATCACCATCGGTTTTCTGTACGATTGAATTACTTGTTTCAATGCAGAAGCAGTCTCTTCACGTTTTCCCAACCCACATCCAATTGCGAGCGCATCAGCCTCTCCCATCGAATCGAGATGTATTGCTGAAAAACAAAACTCACTTTCGTCCGTAATTGCCATTGCTTCGGGAATTGACGTTTGCAAAATTTGGTATCCACATTTGGGAATATGAACTTTTAATAACCCCACGCCACTTCTTAGGCAACTTTTTGCGGCAAATACCGATGCACCCATCATCCCATAACTGCCTGCAATTAGAAGAGCTCTTCCAAAGTCTCCTTTGTGAGAAACCCGAGATCTTGGTTTTAATATTTGCCTAATATGAAACTCTGTGGTGAAAAAATGAGGAGTATATGTTTTATTGACAAAATCGGGATGAAGATTGATAGAAACCACATCCCAACTTCCGAGTAATAAAGAGTTTTCGACAAATAGAAAAGATAATTTTGGAAATTCAATAGTCAGGGTGTGAGTGGCACAAAAAACCACATTTTTAGGATCGTTTAAGCGATCTGCAAAAAGTCCAGAAGGAATATCTATGGCAATTTTTAAAACATCCACTTGGTTTATTTTCAAAATCAAGTCGGCGAAAAAGCCAGAAATTGGTCGATCCAAACCTGAGCCAAACATTGCATCTATGACAACAGGAAAATTGCTTTTTTTAATCTCAGAAACATCAAATGTAGAAAAATCAATCACTGAAATCTCAGATATTTGGTTGACCAAATTCAAATTATGCAAATTTTCGGGCGAAGATTTTTCATTCTCTAAACCGATCAATACCGTTATATGGAATCCCTCATTGGCTAGAAGGCGAGCCATTACCAGACCGTCTCCCCCATTATTTCCGGGACCACAAACGATAAACAGGGAGGATTCCACATCCACCAATTGGATAAATCGCTGAGTAAGAGCCACACCAGCACGTTCCATCAACATTAGAGAAGAAACAGGTTCGTTCTCGATGGTAAACTTATCAGCTTCTCTTATCTGATCAACATTAAAAATTTTCATTATTTGTAAAATTAATCAATTAAAAAAGCATTAAAATAACAGAAAATCCGAAGATTATCCCCTCAATCGATCTGCTGATTTCACTAATTTTTCATCTTTTTGTATCGCTTTGTTTGCTAACAACACAAATGCAAGAGGTAAAACACCAAAGAAGGAATATATCGTATAATTAATTTGGATTTCAGGTGCAACCATTTTACTGATTACAAACTCAGGATAGACGAAA
>JBBRGJ010000212.1:0-4951 GCA_038240835.1 Bacteroidales bacterium
GTTAACGGAGGAGGAGATTGGGATTGTGGAAGGGAAACAGTAAACCCAAATCAATCTGAAGTAATATGAGAACAGAATCAGCAACCATCAAAAAACAGATAATATGACAAAAGAGACAGCCATAAAGTTATTTGAGCAAAAGGAGATTCGTTCGGCATGGAGCGAAATAGATGAGAAATGGTATTTTTCTATTGTGGATATAGTGGCTATTTTGACCGATCAAGAGGACTTTCAAAAGGCAAGGAAATATTGGAATAAGCTGAAAGAAAGATTGGTAATTGAAGGAAATGAAACGGTGACAAATTGTCACCAGTTGAAATTAAAAGCGACCGATGGAAAAATGAAACGGTTACAAATTGTAACCAGTTGAAATTAAAAGCGAGCGATAAAAAGTGTAATAAAAACTGAAATTATGTGTGTAAATTTGATATTATATCCTAATTGCTTGCATCTTAGGATTATAAAGAAAATTCGAAACATTTTATAATGAGTTTTAAAATAAAAGAGTTCATAGATGAAAGCATTTATCAGGCAGTTTAAAAAAATAAGTAAGGAAGTTGAGTATTCGCCGAAAAACAATTTTATTATAGAAAATGGATTGGAAATATCTATTGTTTTGGAAGGCGACGAATCGATCAGTAAAACCAATATTCTTTGTAGAAAGATTATGAATACGCCAATCATGATAGAAAACAACACCAATTGTCGGAAATCAATATTAGAAATGAACGTACCCGTTTTTGTAAAGATGCACGACGAAGAATTTTATCAAATAGATTGGTTTTTACCCCTTTACTCCGTGTGCATATCGGAAGAAGAATATATTTCGGGTCCAATGACTGAAATAGTTAAGGGCAGAAATACTTACGGAATAAAACTAAATTTCAGTAATGCAATAAATAATGGGGGAAGAATTGCTCGAAAATTGGCGGAAAGAGACCTGGGGATTTCATTTCAAGATTATCTTTCAAAATATTATGATTTGAATAGCAATCCAACTGAAGAGAATATCGAATGTTACAAAAGACTAAATATGTTTTACAAACGGTTTCAGTTCTGTTACGAAAAACCAAATATGCAAGAAAAGAGGCCAAAAGTGTATCTTAAATCCCCTTTAAAGGGTGTTTTGTATAAAATTGATTATCCAGAAGATTACATTTTGGAAGTATTTAACAGTTAAAAGTTTCATTAACACCAAAATCATGTACTGATTTTTTTAGAAATTGAATTCTATTTAAAAAAAGAAGTGCGAATATAACAGTCAAAATAAATTCAAAAATGGATAAAAAGAGACGTTTTTCTTCCGTAGAAGAATATATGGTGGAGATTCAAAATAGAAAAATTTTGAAACCATATAGACCTGATCCAGCGGTTTGGGTGGCACTAAACGATCATTATGCTTCTCTGGAGTTTAAACAGGCGAATTTGCCAGAGACCGATCATCTTGAATATGTTATACTAACACCAGACAACATGCACGTTTTGGTTAAATTATCTATGTCATTCAATCCAGAGCCAACGCCGATTATCAGTAATAGAAACTGGAGCCAAATTAGCTTTACCACGACTAATTGTGGAGCAAATTATCATTTTTTTGAATATGCCTGGATATTTAACTACAAAAAAACAAAAAAGTGTATTGGTTTTGTAAGCATGTATGATATGATTTCTGGACATGGTGCACAAATCTGTAAATCATGTTCGATAGGTCTATATGCTTTTGATACACCAAAGAATAGAAAATACTTGGAAGAAGCATTTTTGAATTTAAGGAACCAAGTTGACAAGTTTTACAAAGTGTCTATCGTTAATGTGGAAACCATTAAAAGCCCCCATTTTATTCAAGAGTTACTTTTAAAACACAATTTTTCACAAATTGATGATTATAGAAATCCAAGTGCTAATTTTTATCGTTTAAATCTTGATTGTGATCATGAAATACTCAAAGGACTTTTTGAACAGAATTATCCGCAATTAAAAAACAAATATAGTTATATAGGAAAACTGTCGGAAGGATTGATAAGAGTGGCAATAGGCGATAAAATTAATGAACGAAAATATGGGTTTATTCATTGCGATGGAACTGAAGTAATTCCAACGATTTACAGTGGTGTAAATGATTTTCATGAAGGGTTGGCTGCCGCGAAAATAGAACATGTGTCTAATGGGAAATGGGGTTTTATTAACGCAAAAGGAGAACAGGTTATCCCTTTTCTTTTTGAGCAACCACGTTATTTTTCCGATGGTTTTGCAAAGGTTAAGTATAAGTCTGAGTGGTGTTTTGTTGACAAAAAGGGAGAGAAGCTGATTTTATTAACGGATTTTCAGGAAGTTGGTAGTTTTCATCATGGATACGCATTGGTCAAAATCCGCAAACAAGATACCTTGTATGGTCTTATCAATAAAAATGGAGCTTTGGTTGTCCCTTTTGTTCATCACAATAATTATACTGTTTGGAATTCGCTTAAATCCGACAGTAATTCTCTTGTCGATGAAAATAGGATAATATATTTAGACAATAAAAACACCACAACGGTCGCATCTATTCAAAATTTGAGATAAATGTTGTTTTTTATATTCATAAAAACCATAATTTTGATTTGACTTTTCAATTTGCTGATAAAAGTCAACTACAAAAATAATTGGCTTGAACATAAAGCAAGAGCGATAACAACCGAAATTATCACCGCTCTTGGGAAGTTTATCCCGCAGGACTAACTAGAGCAAAGGTAGTACAAATAATATTAAAAAGCTGAATCAATAATAAGCATTTATTCCATCCAGACGGAAAGAGAGATTTTTTTTTCTTTCTTCTGAAAAAATATTTATTATTTTACCTTGTAAAGTGGCATTTGTTACTTGAATTTAAGAATAAAAAACATCTATGATTGGATTTTATCGTAACAACATCTGTGTATTGCGTCTAAATAAATTTTTGCCTTTTCTGCTTCGCATTTACTTATTTTATAAGTAGTATAGCGCGCATATCTTGATTTATCGTCAAGCCATTTATATTTTGTTGCAACATCAATCGGGAGTTTTTCTTGCACCAACCGTTCTCTAGATGAGTGCCTGCCTGGTATTTTATAGGCTTTTTTTACTTCGTTTATATTTACACAATGAGCGCCTCTCACATCGCAAGGCAAAATTTTATCTTCCACAAAGTGTATTACAGAATAAAATGCGGTTGTAATTGACCAGTCTAGATATACACTCTCGCTTAAAAGTTGAAGGGATAAATCTTTATTCCTTTCGCCGTGTATTTTTTTATTAGCCATACATCTCTTTGTATGTAAAGCCGTCTTGTTCTAAGATTGCTACATCTAAATTCTCAGATGAAACGACACCTAAGTCAAGATATTCATCATCAAATAATTCGGCATAAACTCTCTTCGCTTCAAATATTTCCCCATAGATAGCATTAATAAAATCATCATTGTTTAATGATTCATCATTTACAGCTATTATGGCCGAACATCTGTTAAAAGATATGTTTAAGTATAGCGAATTGGCGTGAAATGATTCTATGATAGATTTAGATAATACATATATACGATTGGCTTTTTCCAAAAAAACTTCGATCTCTTTATTTATTAGATCTTCTATAAAGTCCTTTTTTGAAGACTTCTTTCCATCCTCAAACCCCTGATTATAAGCTTCAGCAACACAGTCAATATGGTAATAATTATCTGAGCCTTTATCTCTGATTTCCCCCTGATATTTATCAAGATATTGTTGAAACAAATTGGGATTACTTAATTTAACATTGGCACTCATAGTGTGTTCTATTTTATGTTTCTAATAAAAACAATTCTACAAAAGTATATATAATTGTTCATATGTCCTAATTTTTACACATATTCACTGTCTGAAAGATTGACTGTTCGTTGTTTACAAACCTAATTAAATTCTTTAATATAGGAATAAATACTCATAGATGCTAGGAATTGGGGCTGTTAGGATGTGTTAAACGAATAGTTGTTTGCAGAAATTAACTAAGGTTACAAAGCAATACATTCTTTTTTAACCGAGTAGAATGTGTTTATTGACCATTCAAATTTTCACAAACGGGTTAATCATACTATCCATAAAAATAAATTTTTCCCCAAGAGCGATAACAACCGAAATTATCACCGCTCTTGGGAAGTTTGTCCCGCAGGACTAACTAGAGCAAAGGTAGTACAAATAATATTAAAAAGCTGAATCAATAATAAAAATTTAATGTATATTTGCATACTTGAAATAAGCTACGCACAAATGAGTAGTTTATTGATGGTGGAGTAGACCTGCTGGCAAGAGCAGGTCTTTTTTTTTGATAGAAGAACAATTTTTTTCGCTTACATTTTGTAAATGCAGTTTAAATCTTGTCAAACCTTTCTATCACAGACGGCGTTCACTCTCTTTGAATTTATCACTGTGTGCTCTATGGTTGGGAAAAAGCTTTAAGCAACTTGCGAAGCTTTGTTAAAAACAGTGTGGTCTGTTTAATGAATGCAGTATTCTCTGCTTAAAATGCTTTGTACTTCTCGTTTTCGCAAAGAAATAAAAAAGAATTCTTTCAAATTTGAAAATTTCCACGTATTTTTGTTGAAAATCTATTCATTATGCTAATAATTGGTATTACTGGCGGTTCGGGTTCGGGGAAATCCACCGTTGTTCGCGAAATGGTCAAAAAACTTCCAAAAGACTCTGTTTCTGTTATTCCGCAGGATTCGTATTATTTCGACAATGGAAATCTGTCGCAGGAGGAGAAAGGAAAAATTAATTTCGATCACCCTTCATCCATTGAGTTTGATCTATTAATCAAGCAGTTGGATCAGCTAAAACAGGGAAAATCTGTTGAAATGCCAATTTATTCGTACATCACATGCGCCAGGGCCAAAGACACCATTCATGTGAAACCCAAAGAGGTCGTTATTGTGGAAGGAATCCTTATTTTTACCAATGCTGA
>JBBRGJ010000213.1:0-4950 GCA_038240835.1 Bacteroidales bacterium
AATAGTGCGGTAACGGGGAAAATAAAAGTAAACTAATAAAAATCCGACTAAAAATAAAACATGATTTTAAATGATTTAAAAACTCCTCTGACCACGGAAACGTTAACCGAAGACAGTCCAATCCGTTCTCTTAAAAAATATTTTGAGGACAATAGAAAATTTAGAATCCCGGCCTATCAACGTGGTTTTAAATGGGGTGTAACTAGTTCCGACAACTCGGAAGGGGAGGTTCACAAATTAATTTCAAACCTGACAAAGGCATTTAATGAAGATGAATTATCTGATTATTTCATACAAGGAATTACTGTATGCAAAACGGATGATGATAAAGTTGAAATTATAGATGGTCAACAACGTACGACCTTCTTTTATTTGTTACTATGTTACCTATCAAGCAAAGGAGATACGTTAGCTGAAAATTTCCTTGAGCAAATTGAAATAGATTATTGTAGTCGCGATGATTCAAAAAAGTTTCTCGGAGAACTTAAAAAAAGAGAACAAGTTGACGTTGAGATAAAAGCATTTGACTCAAAAGAAAGTTGTAAACAAGATATTCATTTTTTCAGGAAGGCCTTGAAAACAATGGACGAATTTTCTTTATCCTATTCTGCTAATTTTACAAGCTCAGTTCTAAATGGAGTAAAACTAATTTACACTGAAGTAGATCCGTTACAAGCCAGAAGAGTTTTCTCAATGATGAACCAAGGGAAAGCTCTTATGAAAGCTTCAGAGTTAATTAAGGCAGCCTTTTTATCCATTGCTTCACGTTCATTGCCTCATGGCACAATAGAAAAGGAATCTTTAGAATGGGAAATTAATGAAGTGCGTAGTCGCTTTTCCAGAGAGTGGAATGAGTGGGAACAATGGTGGCGTACAGATAAAGTCAAATTAAGGTTTGGTTCAATTGATATTGAATTCCTATTGCGCCTTTTTTATATGAACTCGACAAGTGATTTAAAATGGAAGTGGATATTACAAACCTTAGGGCATGCAAAGGAGGTTGAAAAATATAATTACTTTAAAGAAAACTTTATTTCGAACTCTCAATATGCAAAGCTCAATTTTCAAAAACTTCGAAAATTGCAGCAACAGATGGAACAATTGGTTAGTAATTCTAAAACATACAATTATTTAGGCTTAATTCTTAATGTTGCCACAAGCGATAAAATTGAATTGATAAACTATTACAAAGACAAAGATTGGAAAACCATTAGAGCAGATATCCATTATTATCTGCTAAAACCAGACTTTAAATTAATTGATATTGTAGGAAGAAAAGACATAAGAAAAGAGGCATATGGTTTAATTCAGAAACTCGACAAAAAATATGTTTATGATAAGGATGTGAAAGACGAAAATGATAAATCTGTAATTGGAGCATATGAAGAGATGTGTCGCATGTTGCTTTGGATGAATGTGAAAGAAGAAATGAATCTGTCAAATAACGGAGAAGCTCACCGATATTTCAACTTCAAAATTTGGGAGCAAGGGCAAAGAACATTAGAACATATTTATCCTAAAAGCAAGTCGGTTGATCTAAATTTTTTGAATGAATTGGATTATAGTCACTTATCAGTTCATTCTGCTGGTAATTTAGTGCTTTTATACCATAATGAGAACTCAAAATTCGGAGACAAATTACCTTTAGAAAAGAAGAAGATTTATTTCAATTTTACTATTGAATTTAAGAGCAGGCATTTAATGCATTCCATTATGGTTTTTGCAAAAAGAGATGGTTGGCGTGAGAAAGAGATTATCAAAAGTCAAAAAGAATTTATAAAACAAGTTAAAGAATTATTTTTCGGAACTATCGAAAATTATGAGTCCTTCAATAAAACATTACAACTTAATAGCAATGATTAGCAGTAAATTAAAATCGGGGTACCCATACTCTTTACAATCATTATTTTCAGGGGATAATAGAAAAATTCTTATTCCAGATTTGCAAAGAGATTATTGTTGGGCTGAGGTAAAAAATAAAGAAGATGTAAGTTTGGTTCGTGCATTCATTGATAGTTTGATAGATTATTTTGACAATCGCAAAGAAGGTGAAGAGATGAATCTTGGATTAATTTACGCTTATGAGGAACCAGATGATTTCGTACACTTATGCGATGGGCAACAACGACTAACTACTCTTTATCTATTAATTGGTGTATTATATCGTAGAACCGGAATTGAGTTTTTAAAGAATTGCCTCATGTCAGATTATGAATTTATTGAAGACGATCATGAAGGATATTTGCAATACGCAATACGCGACACATCACTCTTTTTCTTGAATGATTTAGTTTATCATTATTTTATAGAAAAAGAAGAAGCAGAATTAAAAAAGGGGAAAGATACTGATTCATACTATGGTTTTATTTCAGTTTGGTTTTTTGATCGATATAAAAATGACAAAACGATAAACAACATTTGTACTGCCATTCATCAGATAGAAAAGAAACTTGACGAATATTTTGCTCAAGGAATGAATCGTACTTTGGCGTCATTTGCAGATTTTGTTTTGACACAAATAAAGCTACTTTATTACGATGTAGCTAACCGCAAACAAGGAGAGGAAATGTTTGTAGTCATCAATACGACAGGCTTAGAATTAACAACAACAGAAAATCTTAAGCCATCTTTGTTAGGTGATTTGTCTGAAGAAGGGAATGGCAATATTGCAAAACACAATAAGGAATGGGAAGATAGAGAAGATTTTTTCTGGGAGAATAAGCGTGAAAAAGAACAAGTTGCAGATGATGGATTAAAAGATTTCTTTTCATGGATTCTCAAAATTGAGCTTCGTAGTGATGGTATTGGTGGGCGATTGTCGCCAACAATAAAAGAGTTTAAAAAAATAAAAAAATTAAAGAAAGACCTAACATCTGAAAAGTTATTATCCGAAATTCAAACTTATTTCATTTCGATTAAAAATATATTAAAAATTCTAAATTCGGAAAATAATCGAACCATTTTTAGTTCCATCTCCGCAAAAGGGAGAAATTATGAAACAAAAGATGTCATTTTTTCAGCACTAAGAGATTTAACCAACGATAAAACAAAATCTGATTCAATAACAACACAGCAGTTTTTTCTGCTTCCGCTGTTGGCATTTGTGAACAAATTTGAAAATGCTACTTCAGATGGTTTTGACAAATGGATTCGCTTTTTACGGTATAATTATTTTACTAAAAAAAGACACATTAATGGAATTGATGCTGAAGTAATAATTGAAACTGTATCACAATATGATTCGTTCAGTATGTGTTTTGAAACTTTGTTTCCCGATGATTTCAAATTAGTTGAAGAATTTAGAAAGATCGATGATATAATTATTGATAAATGGTGCAATGATTGGGATTTTATGGGAAACCTTTCTGCTTTATTTGAGTCAGCACTTATTAAAACAAAAAATACAAAATCAAATTTTGTTTTGCTTGAAGAATTGAAGTCGTACATGAGCTATTATCAACACATACAAGATATTGCATATAATATTCCAAACAAAATAATTGATCCAAATTTAATACCATTGTCTAATTTATTGACATTCGATTATTATTATAGTGCAGGTTTTAGACAAGGAAATATCCAAGGTCAATCATACTACTCTATTGATTTTTGGATTAATAATAATAATCATATATTAGCTGATCAAAAGTGTTTTTCCACTACGTGGAAACAGCTTTGTGATAATGGCGAAACAAAAGCTCATGAAGAATTAATAAATAAATTATCCTCTAAATTGGAAACAATGTGTACAGGACAATTTTGGTTGCTCTTGTCCTGTGCTGAGGCTTCTATGCAAAAAAAATCGCTTGGAAATTATTTTTGCAACCAACCCTTAGGACTTTCATGTTACAATAATAATCCATATGATTCAGATAATGGCGGAAAAGCATACAATTTAAAAGAACTCAAAGGTAATTGGCTTCTTTATAATTCTGTCGGAAATTCATATGTCGGACATACTTACAGTAATAAAAAAGGATACTTTGACTATAGACAGAACACCTTGGTTGCAAAAGTGACCAAGAAAGAAGAATATTGCAATATTCAGTTTCAAATAAAAGAAAGAGAGGATTATTTCTTCAACGTCATTGAAAATATTTATGGTGTAAATTTAAAATTTACATTTAAATATTCCGAGAAACAGAGAGGGAATGAAAGCCGTTACCAACTATTTACGAAAATCAAAGAAAGTATTGAATCGCAAGCCGTAACAAATTATTATGAAGCGAAAAATGATCAAGCTAATTTGTTAAGTGATTTCGAAACAGATGGATATAGTGAAATGGATTGGTTTAGTGTTGGAATTCCTATTAGTAAAAAGTACATCATAGCAGTAACTTCCAATCGGGATATAATCCAATTTGGATTAAGAAGACATCCTGAATCTATAAAACGCGATGAACAACTAATAATAATAGATCAGCTTAAAAAAATCAACTCTGATTTATTAAGAGATGTTGATTTATTGCATGGAGGTTGGTGGTATATTTACAAAGAGGTACCCTATACAGACTATTACAACAATGTAGATTTTTTTGTTCGTTACGTAATTGAATTATATAATGAGTTAAAAAATCAAGAGTAAGAACTTGTTTTTATGATACAATCACAAACCAACGAACAAGCCATCGAATCAGCCATCGAAAAACGGTTGACCGGCTTTTGTCTTAAGGAACTCAAGAAACAAAGCAATTATCAGGAATTGGTGACTGGTTTAATTGTTTTAAAGGAACAATTTGAATGATAGGTAAATATAATCTAATACTTTTGTAGGTATTTTCGAACCTTAAATAATTGACTTTGTGAAAAAACTAAAAGTATTTATATCGAGTGTACAAAACGAATTTGCACGGGAGCGGGAAGCACTTTACGCGCATTTTTGCACGGATGCATTATTGAGTAGTTTTTTCGAGCCGGTATTGTTTGAAAAGCTTCCGGCGGCTGCTCAGG
>JBBRGJ010000214.1:0-4896 GCA_038240835.1 Bacteroidales bacterium
AAAAAACAATTAAAAAATGCCCGCAAAAATCAGATTGCAACGTTTCGGACGTAAAGGATATGCTTATTATCATATCGTAATAGCCGACAGTCGCGCGCCACGTGATGGCAAATTCATCGAACGTATCGGTTCGTACAACCCGAATACCAATCCTGCAACAATCGATTTAAAATTCGAACGTGCTTTGTATTGGTTAACAACAGGTGCTCAACCCACCGACACTACCCGCAATATCCTTTCATCAGAAGGTGTATTGATGAAAAAACACTTATTAGACGGTGTTAAAAAAGGTGCTTTTGATACTGCCGAAGCTGAAAACCGTTTCGATGCATGGAAAGCAGCAAAAGATGCTAACACTAACAAAACGAAAGAACAAATTGCTACCGAAAAACAAGCTGACAAAGTACAACGCTTAGCAGCAGAAGCAGCAGTTAACAAAGCAAAGGCAGCAGAAGTTGCTAAGAAAAAAGCTGAAGCAGTAGCTGCAAAAGCTGAGGCAGAAGCCGAAGTAGCTGCACCTGTAGTAACTCCAGCAGAAGAGACTCCAGCAGCTGAATAATAGTTTTGGCGTTCTATCCAATATAAAATAACCCGAAATTTTTTTCGGGTTTTTTTGTTTTAATAGTGGTCATTTCTGAATAATGATTCATATCATTTTCATTAATTCTATCTTTCACCCAAAATTGATAGCATAAGTACAACGAGTTTGTATATCTAACATAAAAATTTGTAATATATTTATTGATAAACATTTACATCTTGGCTCTTGATTCTTGATTCTTGCAGTCATTTTTTTCAAATAATAATCGTATTTTTACAAAATGATAAACAAGAAAGTAAATATAGCATTGCAAGTGTTGCCTTCCGCTACTGGAATTCATCCTTATTCAATAGTGGACAAAGCCATTGAAGTAATTGTAAAATCAGGACTTAAATACAAAGTTACTCCATTCGAAACTGTAATGGAAGGAACCTACGAGGAGATTATGAAGGTTGTAATTGAGGCACAAGATGCTTGTTATGAGGCTGGTGCAGAAAGTTTGATGACTTATATTAAAATCCAGAGTTCGTTGAGCGATGTAACTATCGAGGATAAAATGGAAAAATATCAGGAATAAGAACAGAAGATAGACAAGTTAGAACAAAGAATAAAGAACAAAGAATTAGACAATTGGACTGTGACAGATGAAAGCCACCAAAAATGCTAATTGAAAATCATTGTCTTTTGAAAAAATTGTGAATCAAAATTTTCCGAATATGAAAAAACTGAATGTTTCAATTGTATTGTATAAACACACTTTCGAGGAGGTGTCAGCATTAATTGAAACTATACAAAAGTCGGAAGTTGTTTCAAGCATTTTTATAATTGATAATTCTCCCTCTCCAATAAATAGATTCAAAGAAATTGATGTATACTATCACCATTCATCAACTAATCACGGCTATGGCAAAGCACACAATATCGCTTTACGAGAAACCATCGTTCAGCAAATACCTTATCATTTAGTAATAAATCCAGATATTGACTTTGAACCTTCAATTCTATCAGAGATTGTTCAATTTATGGATAAAAATACAGAAGTTGGACATTTAATGCCCAAAGTATTTTATCCTAACGGCGAAATACAGTATCTTTGCAAGCTGTTACCCACTCCATTCGATTTGTTTATTCGCCGGTTTTTACCAATCAGTTGGGTAAAATGGCGTGTTGAAAAGTTTGAAATGAGGGCGACTGGATATAATCGGATTATGGATGTTCCTTATCTTTCGGGTTCATTCATGTTTTTACGGACAAAAGCCTTGGAGGAAGTTGGTTTATTCGACGAACGTTTCTTTATGTATCCCGAAGACATTGATTTGACGCGAAGAATTCATCGGAAATACCGTACCATATTTTATCCGCAAGTCTGCATCATTCATCATCATGCTAAAAGCTCATATTTAAGTTTCAAAATGCTGCTGATTCACAGCTCAAACTTGATAAAATATTTCAATAAATGGGGCTGGTTTTTCGATAAGGAACGAAGAGAAATAAATGCAAAAATTCTAAAATCGATACAATCTGGGAACTCTTTAAAACAGAATACAAATTAACTCAACTATATGAATTTCAATATTATACAAGTTACAAGTGCTTTCATGGTACTTTTTGCCATTATTGACATTATGGGTTCCATTCCCATTATTCTCAATATTAAATTGAAGTCGAAAAATGTCAATCCTTTGCGTGCAAGCCTGATAGCATTTTTCATTCTTGTCGCTTTCTTGTTTACTGGCGAGGGAATTCTGAGATTATTCAATGTTGATATTGAATCGTTTGCAGTTGCGGGAGCTTTGGTGATTTTTATTTTCGGAATGGAGATGATACTTGATATTGAGCTTTTTAGAAATAAAGGACCCGAAGGCAGTTCATCTATTGTTCCATTGGCTTTTCCTTTGATTGCTGGACCTGGTTCGTTTACAACTCTGCTTACTCTTAGAGCTGAATATTCTACCATCAACATTCTGATAGCACTTGTCCTCAACATGATATTTGTATTTTTTGTAATACGTTCTACTTCAAAAATCGAAAAATTAATTGGTGAAGGCGGTATTTATATTTTACGAAAATTCTTTGGAATCATCCTGTTGGCTATCTCTGTTAAACTTTTCACGACCAATATAGGCTCCTTACTCAAATAAATTAAAGAGTGCTGATTTAAATAACAATACGCTATAAATCCCCATTTAATACCAATCTACTATTATATATTTGAGATGTACTTAATCGTACATCTCTTTTTTTACAATTAAGTCATTGTAAAATTAGTGTATTTCAAACTCTTTGGGGTTTCTGCTTAAAATTTATACAAATAACAACTGAAATTTATACAAATTGATTAAATTTGCATTGCAAAACAGATAAGTTAATATCTCATAGCTTTTGCTGATATCTTCTGTATACTAATCTTAATTCACAAGACAATGACAATTCGCCAACTTTCGGTTTTTCTAGAAAACAAAACAGGGCATTTGAATGAAATTCTCAACATTCTGGCTGCAAATGAAATTAACATTAATGCTTTAACAGTGGCTGATAGCAGCGATTACGGATTACTCAGGATGTTAGTTTCAGATATTGAAAAAGCATTGGAAGTGCTTCGCGCAGAGAATATATCTGTAAGAATACAGGAGGTTATTTCGCTTGAAATGGATGCAAAACCTGGTTCTATGGCCAAAATCCTCAATCTTTTCAGTTCGGCAGGATTGAGCATCGAATATGTTTACGCGTTCAGCTTTGGAAATAAATCGGTCTTGGTATTACGCACTAACGATCGCGAAAAAGCATTTGAAATAATAAAAAACAACCAACTGAAATCGATCCGAGAATCTGATTTGAAAATAGCACAACAATGATTTGGAATAAAGAAATAGAGTGCATGAACGCTACAAATATGCATGCCTTGCAAAGCGAAAGTTTGATAAAACTAGTCGAAAATGTGTACGAAAATGTGCCATTCTACAAAAGGAAGATGGACGAAATTGGTATTAAACCTACAGATATTAAATCAATTGATGATATTGTAAAATTGCCATTTACCTACAAAACAGATTTGCGCGACAATTATCCTTTCGATCTCTTTGCCGTTCCAATGAACGAAATTGTCAGAATTCATGCCTCGAGTGGTACTACGGGAAAACCAACCACTGTCGGTTATACCAAAACCGACATAGAAAACTGGCGAGAAGTGCTTTCGCGCTGTTTAACTATGGCTGGAATTGATGCCAATGATATTATGCAAATTTCTTATGGTTACGGACTTTTCACTGGTGGCCTTGGAGTACATTATGGAGCAGAAAATATAGGTTGTACCGTTGTTCCAATTTCGGGTGGGAATACCCGCCGTCAATTACAATTGATGTCCGATTTCCAATCAACTGTGTTAGCCTGTACACCTTCGTATGCCTTACATTTGGCGGATGCATTGGCTGAATTTGGACATTCGGTGGCTGATATGAAATTGGAAATCGGTATTTTTGGTGCAGAACCTTGGACTGAGAATATGCGGTTAGAATTGGAGAAAAAGTGGGGAATTAAGGCTTATGACATTTATGGATTAAGCGAAATAATGGGGCCAGGTGTTGCCAATGATTGCCAGTTTCACAGCGGTTTGCATATCAACGAAGACCATTTTTATCCTGAAATAGTTGACCCTAAAACTAAAAAAACATTACATGATGGCGAAGAAGGCGAATTGGTATTTACCACGCTGACCAAAGAAGGAATTCCATTGCTTCGCTATAATACAAGAGATTTATCAACATTGAACCGTGAAACTTGCTCCTGTGGTAGAACGTCGGTAAGAATGAAGAAAATCACTGGACGAAGCGACGACATGTTAATTATTCGAGGTGTGAATCTTTTCCCATCGCAAATAGAACATGTATTATTAGAAATGGGCGAAACAAGTGCTCATTACATGCTTTACATCGACAAAGTGAATAATTTGGACACTTTAGAACTCAAAGTTGAACTCGACGAAACGAGATTAGTAGATACTATCAGGGAACTTCAAAGCCTTGCACGCAAAATTGAACATGCTATCAATAGCGCTATCGGACTGAGCATTAAGGTAACATTGGTAGAGCCAAAAACCATTGCCCGTAGCGAAGGAAAAGCAATCAGGGTAATTGACAATCGAAAAAGATAAAGAGAAGATGATTAAAAAAGAAATAGTCGATACACTTTTTTCAAAATTTGGAGCTTCTGATATCACTCACTTATCTATCAGAGAAGTTGGGAAATTGGTAAGACAAATTGAGAACGAAAGTGCTGAGGAATTTATTCACATGGAAATGGGTGTGCCAGGTTTGCCAGCTTGCAGCATTGGTGTAAAGGCCGAAAAAGAAGCACTG
>JBBRGJ010000215.1:0-4867 GCA_038240835.1 Bacteroidales bacterium
AAAATCTTGTCGGTGTAACCTCTCAAAAGTGGAGTGTGCTGATATTCCCACTCTTTTAATAGGGCTTGTTTGCTTTTTAATGCTGCAATGTCCATATAATTTATCGTTTTTGTTTGTTTTTTTTGAATGTTGAAAGCAAAAATAGTAAATATTATCAAACGATTTTTAAAAATAGAAAATATTACGTTATGCAAATTATTACATATCAGATATATGTTTGATCTAAAAATGCCACACAGAAAGGAAATTAGCAATACTTCTCAACTTATTTCTTCACCCATTTTCCTTTTTCCACGATCTTGTTGTTGAGTATAATTTGCCATACATAAGTTCCCGAAGCTAAATTAGAAGCATCAATTTGCATTTCGGTGGAATTTATTTTTTGTGCAATTACAGGACGACCTTGCATGTCAAAAAGTGTAAAAACACCATTGTTTAATTGAATACCCGAAGTAAGATTGAGTACATCTTTTCCTGGATTTGGAAAAACAATGGCACTATGCGAAATAGGATTAAATTCATCTTCAATTCCAGCTACTACAAGACCTTCGTTGTTCACTTTTAGGGCAAATGGATGCAATCGTTTGATAGATGGATTTGTATGGTCGTATCGCAAACCAGTAACGATTGCTCCGCCATCGGAGGTAGCCATAATTTTAAAAGGATAGTAAACGGCATCACCTCCATAAAAATGATGATCAATGATGTTCATGTTTGTGTCTATTCTTGTTATTTGAATGTATGAAGGTGTAGTTTGATATGGAAATTCAGATAAGTTAGATTTATACAATCCTGTGATAAATATCTCATTATTAATAAATGCCGAATTTACATTTAATCCAGGATAGAGAATTGAATCTGGATGATTCCAATATTCAACCGTATCAATAACTGCATCTAAATTTCTACATAAAATAACTTTAATATGTTGCAATGGAAATAGGGAAGTATACCCTTCATGTTCGCAAATTACATATTTGTTTGTTGAAACAGAAGAAACATTTGCAAAAGGAGATATTTGCATTGGCAATGAGGTGCTGTCTATTACGTCCAAATTATAATTAAGGTTCATTATATTGACTCTCCCGTTGGCTGTAAAACTCTTAATAGTTCTTGAAGAAGAATCTAAAACAAACCCAACAGGTACAGTATTGGCTGTTTTATAGGTTGAAACGCTATCAAAATTAAAATTGTAACTATTAACTATAGTCCCGGAATAGGAATTTGACAGGAGTTCAGAAATTACTGAATGAGTCAATATCAAGCTGTCCGTAATGCATATTTGCTGAGGAATATACGATTGATTTATTGGAGCGTGAAACTCTTTAAATGAGATTATATCAAGAGTTTCTGTGTTGATTTTTTCAAAATACATTGAAGAAAATTTATCCGAATTGATGTTGTTCTCTTTTATTTTGATAAAATTGATTATATTTGTTTCATTCGGGAGAAAAAATGCAACAAGATAAATAGAATTAGAATCATTTTCGTTATGTACTGTTTCCATTATCCTATTACCCAACGAATCAATTTTCAACAAATATGCTTGTCTGGTAAAACTATTAGTGTCTAATTGTCCACCAGATATAATATAACATCCATTTAACACTTCATTGATATTGTTGATAAATTCCTGTTTTTCAGTTGGATACCACTTAAAAAAAGTATTTTGAGCGGATGAATTAATTGCAATAAGGCAAAATATAAAAAATACGATTCGGTTTTTCATTTTTTTTTGTTTGATTTTTATTAACAGGGTAAAAGAAGAATCTTTCACCCTGTTAATTTTTTAAATTAATTTTATTTATTAATTGGAACTAGCCCCTGACGTAAATGTGCCGTAAAACAATTGATAAAAATGTGCAGCTGCCCAATTATTATCCATAGTAGCAATATCTTCCACCACATTAGCATTCTTGAATTTTTTGCCAGCTGGGCAATTAATATCTTTGATGAAATCAAAGTGACTAAGAAAGAAATTTAACTCTTCTGGTGAAATACAAGGGCCAGGTGTTCCTGGACTTGATCCAGGTCCAGTAGTCATGAACATTATATATCTTCCATCAGGAAGAGGGTGGCTGTTGAAATATTCATTTCTACTTACGATTCCGGTGTAATATCCAATGACTAAATGCACATTAACCGGATTGTTAAATCTGTATTTTAGTTGATCAGCCGCATCCGAACCAACACATGTTCCATCACATTTTCCTTGATTAAAACCCCATCTCCAATAATCTGTACTGGTAAATGGATTGTATTGAAGTTTTGAAATTTCGACTCCTGTTGATGAAACCATAATTACATTTGTTTGATTATTTGTTTGCATAATCTCTAAATCAATTAAATCAAATTTTGAATTTGGTGTAATTTGTTGATGAATATTCAACTTCTTAACCAACAAAGAGTATAATTCGTTAAGTTCTGTGTATGTAATTGTGGTATTTGGAAGGTTGAAAGAGAGGGTGTCATAATAATGAATTAGATTGTTTAAATTGTGTTCGTTGTTTGCGTTTTCGTAATTAAGCAATCCTTCTAGAGACCAAGTTGCACTTTCAATATTCAATGAGTTTCCATCTTTGGAGACCAACTTGCTTTTGAAATCAATCAGTTTTTGAGTTGTTTGATTGTCTGTGCAGTTTTCGGGAGCTAAATTGCTCTCTTTTTTACATGATGTGAATATCATAATTGCACACATTGATAATAAGGTTATCCGTTTTATTTTTTTCATTTTGATTTTTTTAAACGTTTAAAATTTTGTTTTATTTTAATAATTCTTTCACACAGCAAATATTTGCGGTGTTTTTGATTTAAAAAATCAACTTAGGGAGGTACTTTCTTGGGTGGATAATATGTATTTAGCAGATTGTAACCAAAACTTGAGATAGATAATAGATAGATAGATAGATAGATAGATAGATAGATAGATAGATAGATAGATAGATAGATAGATAGATAGATAGATAGATAGATAAATAGATAAACGTATCAGTATGACTGCCTGTCTTTCTGCTGTTTAAAAAATTTAGATATCTATTTTTCAAGGTTTTCATGGTGTAAAAAATCTAATAACGAGGGTTGATTATTGAAATTATGGAACAAATATAGTAATTGTTTTGTGAAGACCAAATATTTTAACAAATATCTTCTTGCAAATATTTCAAAAAAAAATATCCTAGCAAAATTTCAAAAAAAACACAATTATTCATTTTAATTAGAGTCAACCTATCGTTGTTTGTTTTACTTTTGCATTATGATGACATTTAATGAGATAAAAGAGATTTTGAAAACCAAAAAAGTAGGCATAGCGGGTTGTGGAGGCCTGGGCTCAAACTGTGCAGTGGCATTGGCGCGCGTTGGTGTTGGCAAATTAGTTATTGCTGATTTTGATGTAGTGGAAGAGTCAAACTTAAATCGTCAATATTTCTTTTTCGATCAAATTGGGATGGCGAAATCTACCGCATTGAAAACTAACATTCTAAATATCAACCCCATAACCGAAGTGGAAGCACACATCAAAAAATTAGACTCTTCGGATATTCTGTCCCTATTTTTGGATTGCGATGTAATTGTAGAAGCTTTTGACTGTGTGGTGATGAAAAAGATGATCATCGAGACTGTATTGAGTGAAATGTCCGACAAATTCATCATCTCGGGCAATGGCATGGCTGGCTGGGGCGAGAGCGAAGCAATTAAACCATTTTATTCGGACAAACTGGTCATTTGTGGCGATATGCAAAGCACTGTTTCTGATAAAAATCCGCCACTAGCTCCACGTGTAGGCATGGTGGCGAACATGATGGCCAACGAAACACTCTCTATTTTATTAAAAAAATAATTTTCAAAAATATGATTATCACCTTAAACAACAACACCGAAATATTTGATGCTGAGCAGTTAACAATCGCTGATATTTTAAAAATTAAAACATACTCACATCACGATTTAATCATCAAAATAAATTCTGTATTGTTCAAACACGAAAATTACCATGAAATGGTTGTCAACGATGGCGACTTTGTAGAGATCATCCATTTATTTCACGGAGGTTGATTTGATGCAAAAATCTACTTTAAAAGAATATGAGTGGTACAATTTTAAAATCCATAAAGAGATTTCAATTTCTGAAGATGAATCCTATTACATCATCACCGATCCCAACGAGTATAAGCATTTACTAGTCAAAGATTATTACCTCAATTATGATTTTAAAATTGGCGATATTGTCCCCTGTAGAATTGATAAAATTAACTGTAGTGGGAAAATTTATTTAGAGCCCAAACACCCATTTTACAAAGAGGGAAATGTCTACGATTTCCCAATCAAGGAGCGCAAATCTATTTTTAATATTCTACACGAAAAAGTGGATGTAGTTGTAGTCTCCGATTGTTATAACCACGACATTGAAGTGGCGGCAGATGGAATTTCAGAAGTAGATAAAACTATTAATTGTGTGGTGACTCAAATAAAAAAAGGGAAATTATTCATCTCCCCCACCAAAGGGATTAAAGCAATTCATGGGTTGAAAGAGGGCGACTGGTTTTTTGCTAATATTTCCGAACGATTTACCGCAGAAAACGGTCATGATTATTTCATTTTAAGAGACAAAAGCAACCATGTTTTTTATTTGGAAACCACTTATTACGAAAATTACAATCTACAAATTGGAGAGAATATCTATTGTAAAATTGTAAAAATTCGCTCCCACTGGGATTATGTACTCGAGCCCAAAAACCCACACTACGTAGAAGGAAACAGTTACGACTTTGTCATAAACAGCAAACAAATTGACTTAAATTACAAAGGAGAAAATGTCTATCTATTTGTCATTCACGACTTTTTTGATATTCCTGCCAATGTAGAAGCA
>JBBRGJ010000216.1:0-4808 GCA_038240835.1 Bacteroidales bacterium
AAAACTCTTTGATAAAATTAATTTCAACGGGTTAAGCAATGAAGAACAAAAAGGACTTATTGGAGAATTGTTGTTTTTTAACGAATTATTAGACAATCAAAAATTATCGGCAAATATTTTAAACGCATGGTCTGGTCCTGATTTTGAGGATAAAGACTTTGCTTTTGGTTCAATTGGAATTGAAATTAAACTGACTTCTTCAAAATACCCGAAATTAAAAATTACAAGTGAAAGACAATTAGATGCACAAAGTTTAAGCGAATTATTTTTAATTTTATACACAACCGAAGAAGTCAAAGATGGTGGAGTTTCACTAAATTCACTAATTGAGCAAACAAAACAAAGGGTTTCGGTTAATCTTGCCGAACTGAGATATTTCAATGAGAGGTTGATGCAGTTGGGTTATATGGAAGAAGATAAAGAACAATACAACAAAATGTATTCTGTAAAAAAAACTTTTGGTTTTGTTATTACTTCGGATTTTCCAAAAATCATAAAAAGCCAACTTCCATTAGGAGTTTATAATACTTCCTATTTAATTGAACTTTCTGCGGTTGAAAAATTCATTACAGAAATTGGAACAATTATTAAAAAGTTATAGCTATGGAAAGGGCGTTACAAGGTTACATAGACGAACTTAAAGCAGATGTGGCTTCTCTTGTTTATTCAGAAGGAGAGGGAGCAAGTTTTGAAGATAAATACACAGAATATTGCATTGAAGTTTTTGAATCAATAGGAAAGTCAGAAGGAGCAAGAGTTTTGTCATACATCCACCCGAATAGTCAGGGAGGAATTGATTGGAAAATAAATGGTTACTGTTTGAAAGATTTAGTAAAAGATGAAAACAATAAAACGTATTTTGAAACATTGGACTTGTTCATCACAAATTATAAAACAGATAGCTACGAATACAACATAGCAAAAGATGAATTCACAAAGGCGATTAATCAGATAAAACGTTTTTTAAATTCAGCATTAAAAGGTCATATTGATTATATTGATCAAGCTCATTCAGAATTAAATGAACTAATAAAAATAATTGGCAAACAAGGAAGAGACTTTGACCGAATCAATGTGTTTTTTCTGATAAACGGTTTTTCAAACCACGAAAAAGAAAAGATTGAAGTAGCGGATGTTGATGTATTTATTCATACATGGGACGTTTCTAGATTGTTTAAAATTAACAAATCCAATAGCGTACATGAGCCAATAGAAATTGAATTTAATAAATTTACGAAAGAAGGAAAAGGGTTACAATGTTTACAAGTTCCGAGTATTGATGAGATGTACGATTGTTATTTAGCCATAGTTCCAGGCGAAATTTTAGCAAAACTGTACAATGAATTTTCAAATGAACTACTTGAAAGTAATGTACGTGTTTTTTTGGGTCAAGCTGGTAAATATAATAAAGGGATAAGAGATACTATTCGCAACAAACCTCAAATGTTTCTACCTTACAACAACGGGATTACTGCAACAGCAGAAAGTGTAGAAACAAAGTTAATAGATAATCAGTTAGTCATTACAAAATTTAACGATTTTCAGATTGTGAATGGAGGGCAAACAACGGCTTCGCTGTATCACACGCAAAAGAAATATAAAGATGCTGATTTAAGTAAGATATTTGTTCAAATGAAACTTACCGTCATTAAGGACAAAGAGCAGAAAAACATTGAAGTTCCAAATATTTCTCGCTTTGCTAATAGTCAAAACAAAGTTTCAGAACTCGATTTATCTTCAAACAATCCGTTTTTTGTTCAGATAGAAAGTCTGTCAAGAAAAAAATATGTGATTAATCCAGAAAACAAAAATCAATCGTTTTTATGGTTCTTTGAACGTGTAAACGGGCAATATCGCGAAACGATGAACAAACAAACAATAAGTCAGCAAAAGAAATTCAAAGAACAAAACCCGTCGAACTTAAAGTTTGTAAAATCTGATGTTGCAAAATTTATCAATGTTTGGGAATTAGAACCACATTATGTTTCACAAGGTTCACAGAAAAATTTTATACATTATACTAAAAAGATAAACGAATTAGTCAGCAAAAACAAAATGCCGGGTGAGAATTTTTATCGAAAGCTTATTGCCAATGCTATTTTGTTTAAAACAGTAGATAAGCTTTTTGGCAGAAAGAATGTAGATGCAATTGGGGATACAAATTTAAAAGCTTATAGCGTTAATTACACGCTTTCATACTTTCATTTTCTCACAAA
Source organism: Bacteroidales bacterium (assembly GCA_038240835.1). GTDB lineage: Bacteria > Bacteroidota > Bacteroidia > Bacteroidales > WCHB1-69 > JBAXTE01. The sequence goes on from JBBRGJ010000216.1 coordinate 2,217, forward strand.
CAACAGATTTGATTTGTGGAAAATTTACGAAGTACAGAAGACAGATGACATGCTGAATAATCTTTTGAAAAAGCTTTTAGTTTTTGTATACCAGCATTTGGTCACAGAAGCAAATAACAGTTTGATTTCGGAGTATGCAAAACGAGAATCTTCTTGGAAAAAGCTAAAAGAAACTATTTATTTAGAAAACTTAGTTGAGGTTTTGGAGAATTATTTGATTTCTGAAAAAGAAAAAGAACAGCGTGAAAAAGAAAAAGAGATTGACACAAACAGAACAGAGGAAACAATTTTTCTTGTTAGTGAAATCAAGAAAAAGGGAGTAAAATTCTGGGATGGTTTCAAAACTTATGTTGGCAAAAACAATATAGAAGAATTTGATTTTATGTTAGCTTTTGACTTGCTAAAGAACATAAGAGAACATAAAAATTTAACTTCAAGAGATATTAACTTTGGGAAAAAAGTTCTTCACTTTATAAATGAAAATTCGACTCTTATCGATGAAATAAAATCATTGTCAAAGTTAGAAGAAACTGAAGAAGTAGAAATAAAATTTATCTATGATAAGCTTTTGCTTTTGTCAAAAGACGAATGGAAAAGAATACTTGATTTGGCTGGTCAGACGGAGATTTTTAACAATCTGGAACTAGCAAATGTAAAATCAGTTCAAAATGTATTAGCAAAAAAAGAAACAATAAAAGAACAAGCATTGATTAAAGCTTATGAATCATTAAAAAAATTAAAGAAATTTGGGATCAAGGTGTAATTCAAATTTTATTGAAAGCATTCTGTTTAAAGCCAACCATCAAATCCCCAAACCCAAAGTAACACAACATTCCCCATATGTTACTTTTGTGCCCGAAAGTAAGATAAGAATATTTATATGTTACTTTAGCGCTTAAAAGTAACATAAGAACTTTTTTGTAGTATCTTTGTGTTTTAATACGGATGAGTTATGATAATCTTAGAAAAATACAAATCGGGGAATTTGGAGCAAAGTCCAACGGGTTATAAGTTTTTTATGCCCAGTAAGATCAATGATTTTTGGACGTGGGACAATACTCAGATAAACAGTTTGTTGGAAAAAGCTGCCATTAAGTTGGGGGAGTTGAATTCGTTTTCTAAATTGGTTCCCAATATTGAGTTGTTTATCCAGTTGCATGTGGCCAAAGAGGCGGTAAATTCGAGCAGAATAGAAGGAACTCAAACTCAAATAGACGAAGCGTTGATGAGTGAAGAGGAAATATCGCCCGAGCGACGAAACGATTGGAAAGAGGTGAATAACTACATTCAGGCGTTAAACAATGCAATAACGGAGTTGCAGACGTTGCCAATTTCGTCAAGACTTATCAAAAAAACGCACGAAAAGTTGTTGGATAGTGTGAGAGGCGAACACAAACAGCCGGGAGAATTCAGAACCAGCCAAAACTGGATTGGTGGTAGCAGTCCGGCAGATGCAGTATTTGTGCCGCCACATTTTGGTGCTTTGAATGAATTGATGGGAGATTTGGAAAACTTTATGCACAACGACGAAATCAATGTGCCGGTACTGATTAAGATAGCCATTGCTCACTACCAATTTGAAACCATTCACCCTTTTTTGGATGGAAACGGAAGAATTGGGCGTTTGCTTATTCCTTTGTTTCTGATTGATCAAAATGTACTCACAAAACCACTTTTGTATTTGTCTAGTTATTTTGAAAAAAACAAAGGGTTGTACTACGACAATTTAACCTTTGTTAGAACCAAAAACGACATGACTCAATGGTTGAAATACTTTTTGACAGGAGTGGCCGAAACAGCAGAGAAAGCAACCGAAACACTTTCGGAAGTGATGACACTTAAACTTAGATTAGAAGGAGAAATCAACCGTTCTTTTGGTCGAAAAAGCAACAATGCAACGATTTTGCTCACTCATTTATTTCATCAACCGTTGGTTTCCGTTCGACAAGTAGAAGAAATCACCAAATTAAGCTACAAAGCCTCCAACGATTTGGTAAACGGTTTTATAAAGGCCAATATCTTGCGTGAAACCACTGGACAAAATCGCAACCGTATGTATATGTTTGAGGAGTATTTAAATTTATTCTAATCCATATTCGGAAAGTAACATAAGATTTTTCTTATGTTACTTTAGCGCCTAAAGGTAACATAAGAATATTTATATATTACTTTAACCCCAAAAAGCAACATACCAGAATGGGAGTGGTTTTCAAGTTTTCGATTAAAAAAGAGCCATAATTTCTCATTTGTGCTTATATTTGTGAGGTAAAATCACGAAATTGACATTGCAATGTATCCATTTGAAGTAAAATTTACTCGCACAATTGAGAAACCGTATGATCCAAATAAGGTAAAACACCTGCTTGTAACCGCCAAAAAGTTGATTGAGATGTATCGGATAGAGCAATTTAAAATAACAGGCAACAGGCTCTCGTTTCAACAAAGTTTTTTGCGACTTCGTTTTATTTTTGGAATGATGGATGATGCGGATAGTGGTTTGGTGGAGGTATTTGAAACCGAAAATCACACCATTGGCGTTCGTTATATTGTTTCGTTGATGTACTTTTGGGTGAAGATGATGATTGTAACCCT
>JBBRGJ010000217.1:0-4774 GCA_038240835.1 Bacteroidales bacterium
ACTTTTTAGATATTTGGAATTCAAAGTTTCAGCAGTTTCGTCACCGCAATCATTTTAAAACTGGAATATGTGCAAATTGTGACACATGGAAATGGTGCCGAGGAGATGGTTTTCATTTGCACGAACCAGGAAATCCAAATCCGTTGGTGTGTCATTATCATAAGATTACGCCAAAACGGTAGCAAAAAAAAATCAGATATTAGAACCGCTTCGAGGTCGTAAAAAAATAAATAAATGCTGTTGATACAAGAACAAAGCAAAAAACTTTATTTCACCGACTTCTCTCTCGCCTTCTTCTGCTCCAAAATGGTTGCTTTGTCAAACCAAGGGTGGGCTTCTGTGTCTCGTTTTAGGTTCTGGTATGTCATCCCAATAAACTGATGCGCTTTGGCATTTTCAGGATCGAATTGGATGCATTTTTCAAAATTTGTGATGGCTTCTTCGTATCTGCCCAACATTCCCAATGTGCTACCCATGTTGAAGTAAGCATCGGCATAGTTTGGATCTAAACTCAACGATTTGGTGTACAATTCCAGTGCTTTTGGATAATTTCCTTGTTCAAAATAGATGATCCCAATATTGCTGTATGTAACTGCTTTTGTATTGTTTAAAGCAAGTGCTTTGTTGTAGTTCTCTAGTGATTTCTCTAGGTTTTTCACCCTGTACCACGCCAATCCAAGTTGCTCGTAACTTTCGGCATAGGAGGGATAGATTTCGGTCGATTTTTCGAATTGTGAAATGGCGGTAACCATCATCGATTTTTGACTATTTACATCGGTCTCTTCCAACGCTTTGTCTCGAATTGCAAGTCCCCAGTAGTAGCGCAAATGAGCACTGTTGGGCGCACGTTTGATGTCTTTCCCAAAGAGTGTATATTGATCTTTCCATTCGCTGGCTCTTGCAACTGTTCTGACGGTGAAAAGTGAAATTATCAATACTAAACTAATCATCAAAATGGGTGATTTTTTGTAAAATAATTGTAGGGTTGACTCTTCATCCGGTACCTTGAATAATTTAAAGAGAAGAAATACAATTGTTATGCAAAATCCTAACGAAGGGATGAACATAAATCGCTCGGCAAACGATGATCCAATTGGAATTACAATGTTGCTATAAATACTGATGGAGGATAAAAATAGTATTAATCCGAAAATAATGGGCGATTTACGTTTGATAAACCAGATAGAAGTGATTCCTAATCCTAAATAAATAAGCAACGAGGCAATGGTTCCCAGATTGTTAAATCCTACGATTGGAATTTGGTTGAATGAGTAATCACAAATGAGTGTAACTGGAAGAAATAGCAACCATAAATACTTGCCTAAAAGGTAAATAGCTGTGGCGTAGTAACTTGCTTTGTCGGGAGCCGCACTCAAAAAGTTGTCGATGATGGCAGTGGAAGCATCGGTCCCAAAAGTGGACAATACACTACTTCTGATTGCCAAGTAAGCGATGGCCGGAATGATCAGCAAACCCGATGCAATGACAATGTCTTTGGTTTTTGAATTGGTAAAATACCAGCCCATAATCGGGAAAATTGCCAAGAAGGTAATGACTCCTTCTTTCGACATAAATGCCAGAAAATAGGAGATGATGGCAAGTATTAATCCCCAAATATTTCGTTTGGTAAACCATGGATGCAACGCCAATAAGGTGCACATTAGAAAAAAGAAAGACATTATTTCGTCCCTGCTTTTAATGTTGGCTACTACTTCGGTGTGCAGTGGATGAACGGCATACAAAAAGGTGATTATTAGAGGAATAAGTGGGTTTGCTTTAGGAAAATATTTTTTAAGCACCTTAAATAATAGTAAAATGGAGAGGGCGTAAAATAATACGTTGCCAAAATGGTGAATGAAAGGATTTTTTGGTGAAATTTGCCACTCTATGGCAAACATTATTTGTGATAATGGACGGTATAAATTATCCGTAAGCAAGTTGATTCCAAATCGGTAAGAAGTTTTTAGGATAATCGGAATTCCGTCTATCCCTTTTTTTATCACCCAATTATCGGCAAGTGCTCCAAAATCATCGAGGACAAATTTATGGGTTAATGTATTTGCATACAATAGAAAAGTAAAAACAAAGAGGAGTAACCCCCAAACATAATTCCTGTTGTTGGATTCCATTTGAACCGTTTTATTGGGTGAAGGTTTTGTCTTAAGTGTTTTGTGCTTATCGCCTTTACTCATCTCAAAAAAAGTTTAAAATTTAAATCCTAGAGATCGATAATTTGGATTGTTTAATAAAACATTTTTTGTGTTTGGATGCAATGTCCAATTTTTCATGCGCATTAAATATCGACTAGAGAGCATTCCAACTCCATTGGAAATATTTGTCAACGTGGGTCGGTCTTCGATGATGCTGAGCGACGATTGGTTGTTGTTGATAAAATCAGCGTACTCTTTGCCAGCAACCCAGACGTATAGGTGAAGCGAGTCAATTCCTCTGGAGGCATTTTCGCCCAATGGTGGAAGTTGATATTTTAAGGTTGAAAAAAATGAAGATGGATTCCACTTGATTTTGATAGGGGTAGTTTCTGCGCTCATTGAGACGGAACCCACATTTATTTTGATGGGACCTTTGTATACAGAATCGTTTGGATTGGTGAGGAAATTCTCTTTTTCCCAATAGTAAAAGTTGTAATAAACTTCATATTTATATCCATTTCTAACGGGGACATAAAACGTAAAATCAGAACTGGTTATTAGACTTTGATCTATATTGGCACAATTAAGCTGAAATGAGGTAAATCGCAAAGGGTTATCCGCAACATAATTAGGAGTGCCGTATGTATTTGGGTAAGGTAATTTGATTAAATCCTTTTCGGCACAGTTTGATATACAACCACAACTAGCCATAAGGCTTCCGGTGTATTTGTTTTTTATTTCTAATCTGTAAATTGAACTAGGATTTAACTGATCGTTACACACATATAACACCTGTCTGCGAGGTTGTGATGGATTGGTGAAAATTCCAGAATCTTTTGGAATGGCCGTGGTGGTGTCGAATCTGTGAAAAGAAAGAGCTCCGTTTTGGTTCTCAATCAACATTACTTCAATTGAATCATACAGCAGATAATTGTCCAAATTTTGAGCCGCTACAAAAATATTCTCTTCGGTTAAAAAAGTTTTATAAATTTTCAGGTAATGTGCTGTATCTGTCCAATTAATAAGACCATAAACGGCTAACTTTGACTCTAATGGTCCATTTATTTCTAGTTCATTTTTGCAAGATGTAAGGGCTAAAAGGCTGATTAAAAGTGATATTAGTCCTAGTTTTTGAATGATTTTCATTGAAATTAAGCTTTGTGTTCTTTTATGAATAGAAAAGTCCTCTGATTTTAGATTACAAACATACGTAAAATTTGGATAAAATCGATTTATTTTTTTAAAAAATGGTTCTTGATTTGTTCTTTTTTGGCAATCGTTTCAATTTTCTGTACTTTTGCACTTTAAAAATTGAGAATAATAATTATGCGCAAGAGAGAAGAGATAATCATTGAAGATTTAGAAATATTAGATGCTGGTGCAGAAGGAAAAGCCATTGCTCGTCATAACGATGTGGTGATATTTGTAGCTCATGCAGTTCCAGGAGACGTGGCTGATGTTCGTATTGTAAAGAAAAAACGTCGGTTTATGGAGGCCATCATCATTAATCTAAAGAAAAGTTCTCCTTTGCGAGTTACTCCTGTGTGCAAACATTTTGGTCTGTGTGGCGGTTGCAAATGGCAGTGCATGGATTATGCTGCTCAAATTGAGTATAAACGCAAACAGGTGGAAGATAATTTTATTCGCATCGGCAAATTGGATATTGATGTTATTCCCCCAACTATTGGCGCAGATCCGATCTATTTTTATCGAAATAAATTGGAATATGCATTTGCTGACAGAAGATGGCTTACTCCTGACGAAATATCGGACGAATCGATTTTGCAGACTCCTGGATTGGGTTTTCATGTGCCAAATATTTTTGATAAAGTAATTGATATTTCTGAGTGTCACCTCCAATCGGAACCTTCTAATACCATCCGAAACGTAATCAGAGATTATACGATGGAAAAAGGGCTTACATTTTATAATGCTCGTCAGTGGACTGGTTTGATGAGAAACATCATCATCCGCACTACTCCAGATGGACAAGTGATGCTGATTGTCGTTTTTGGATTTATGGACGATGCTGTTTTTCCAATGTTGGATTTCCTAACTCAACGTTTTCCTGAAATTACCTCTTTGAATTATGTCATCAACGAAAAGAAAAACGATACCATTTCTGACTTAAAAGTGAATTTATATCACGGAGTTCCATATTTGGAAGAGAAGATGGAAGATTTAACCTTTAGAGTTGGTCCTATTTCATTTTATCAAACCAATAGCAAACAAGCGTATACATTGTACAGTATTACCCGAGATTTTGCTCAATTAACGGGAGACGAAATTGTATACGATTTATACACAGGCACTGGAACCATCGCTAATTTTGTTGCCCACAAAGCCAAAAAAGTAGTGGGAGTGGAGTATGTAGCGCCTGCCATTGAAGATGCAAAAAACAACTCACTGTTGAATAAAATTGAAAATACTGTTTTCTATGCCGGCGATATGGCAAAAGTGTTGAATCGTTCGTTTGTAGAAGAAAATGGTCGCCCAGATGTAGTCATCACCGATCCTCCACGTGCAGGTATGCACCCCGATGTATTGGAGTCGCTTTTGGAAATAGAAGCAAAAAGAATTGTTTACGTAAGCTGCAACCCAGCATCTCAAGCGAGAGATTTAGC
>JBBRGJ010000218.1:0-4683 GCA_038240835.1 Bacteroidales bacterium
TGCTGTACAACTGTTTGCATCGGTTGCAATTACAGAATATGTTCCTGTTGCCAAGTTTGTTAGATCCTGAGTAGTAGCACCATTGCTCCATAAATAACTGTAAGGAGAAGTTCCGTCAGTTACGGTTAAATCAACCGAACCAGTGGCATTTCCAAAACAAAGTACATTTACACTGTTTGAAATAGTTGCAGAAAGTGGCGCGGTAGGTTGGGAGATTACAACAGAAGCAGTTGCGGTACAACTGTTTGCATCGGTTGCAGTTACTGAATAAATTCCAGCTATAATATTCGATAGATCTTCAGAAGTAGCGCCGTTGCTCCATAAATAAGTATAAGAAGAAGTTCCATCAGTGACGGTTAAATCTATTGAACCAGTGGCATTGCCAAAACAAAGAACATTCACACTTCCCGAAATGGTAGCGGAAGGCAAAGAAGTGGGTTGAGAAATTACAACAGAAGCATTTGCGATACAACTGTTTGCATCGGTTGCAGTAACTGAATAAGTTCCAGCAGCAATATTGGTCAAATCCTCAGAAGTGGCACCGTTGCTCCATAAATAACTGTAAGAAGAAGTTCCATCGGTTACGGTTAAATCTACTGAACCAGTTGCATTACCGAAACAAAGTACATTTACACTACCTGAAATAGTTGCGGAAAGTGGCGCGGTGGGTTCCGAAATTACAACAGAAGCAGTTACTGTACAACTGTTTGCATCGGTTGCAGTTACAGAATATGTTCCTGTTGCCAAGTTGGTTAGATCCTGAGTAGTAGCGCCGTTGCTCCATAAATAACTATAAGGAGAAGTTCCACCACCAACGGTCAAATCTACTGAACCAGTGGCATTGCCGAAACAAAATACATTTACACTACTTGAAATAGTAGCAGAAAGAGGTGCAACAGGTTGGGAAAGGATTACCGAAGTTGAAGCAGTGCAACCATAAGAATCAGTCACAGTTAATGTATATGTTCCTGCATTCAGATTGGATATTGAATCCGAAGTTGCGCCTGTGGACCAAAGATAATTATAAGCTTCAATTCCTCCGCTTGCATCAATATTAATTATTCCTGTCGCGGCATTAAAACAGAGCGGATTTTGAGTCACAGATGGCAATTGAATATTGGAGACCAATACGGTAACTGAATCAGTATTCTCACAAATTGGAGAAAAGTTAATGTCATCAATGGCAAAATCATTTCCAGCAGCAGTCGTATTTTGATTGACAATACAAATATTTGCATTGGAATTATTACCAGAGTTCCAGTATGCAGAAAACTGTTGCCAAAGACAAGTGGTGCTCGAAGCAGTAAAAGGGGAACCCAATAAAATACCATTTACCGAAAACTGAATAATACCTGGAGAAGATGGATGAACACTTTGAATCCAAGTAGAAAACGCATAATTGGTATTTGGTGCAACTGGAATGGTTTGACACCAAATATCTGTATTTGGAGAACCTATTCCATTCACAACCATCATATTACTCGTACCCGTTGTATGATCTCCACACTGCGAAAAATTAGGATGCGTATTTCTGGGATTTGTCGTGATGTAATAATTCCCTTCAGGTTGAAGATTTGAGTTGTAGTTGTAATCTGTGCTAAAACCGACATTTCCTCCATTGAAATCTCCGTTGAGAATAATTTGACCTGAGGGTTTTGACACCGATAAATGGTAGGTAGTGGTTGCCGTTGGAGTAGCTGTTGGATTTTGTATAGTTGCATTATTCAAACCCGTCGAAGGAGTCCAATTATAAATTAATCCCGCACTGGCGTGCAATTGCGTAGACTGACCAATACAAATAGTATCATTTATTCCGGCATCTACTAATGGTAAAGCAATTGGAGTATAGGTGGTTTGAGCAGTGGAAGTACAACCGTTTACATCAGTTCCTATCACAGTGTAAGTTGTGATGGTGGAAGGTGATAGAAACACAGTATCGTTATTTACGTCAGAAATCCCATTTGAAGGAGACCAGTTATAACTAATCGCGCCAGTAACAATCGTTTGAATTGGAGTTCCAATACATATTTGAGGATTTATTGGAGAAATTGCAAGAATTGGATTACCCTTTTTTCTCACATTCACATTTATAACTTGCTGACTACATATTGGATAATTGGCATCTCTAACAACAAATGAGTAATTTCCTGCCAAAGTCACACTTAATAGGGTATCATTCCCTATATTCGTTCCAGTGCCATTTATTCCATTGGTCCAAAAGTATTGATAAGGGCCAGTTCCGTTGGAAAACCTCCCATAAAGAGTTAACGGGACATTATTGGCGCATAATATAACAGAATCGGGACAAGCAGTGATTAAACTACCGTTTCCCGCTAAATTCATAAATAAACTAGGTACGGAAAGGTCACAACTTTGTGCTCTAATTCCAGACGATAATACTATACTTAGTATTAAGGAAAGGATGATTTTGTATCTGTTTTTCATAGGCGTATGTTTTTATACTTTAATATATATCAACCCCATTGCAAAACCAAAAAATCATGATTTTTGAAAAACTTGAATTTAGTCACGACTCCGATCGTGCTTTGTGCCATAAATAAATAGTTCCACTTTTCTATATATTGCAAATATTTGGGGGCCTAGCAATATTCTAATATCGTCCCTGTAAATCTTTTTCAGTTAATAGAGAGACGCATTAACAATTGGGATAGTTTCCTATAATCATTCTAAATAGTAACATTTCTCACTATTTAAAAATGGTCTAAACTCGCATTGGGCAACAAAAGTAGAAAATGGAATAAATCAATCCTTTTTTCAGACAAATCCTGCCTAAAAGAATCTTGTCAATCGATTGATTCACATATTTTTATCTTAGAAACGAAAATTTTATCAGAAATTCGGAGGTGTTTTAAACGTGAAACCAACCATGGTGAAATTATTATTTTTTGCAGACACCTTTTCCTAAATTTGAAATTCCATAGTTGAAAAATCAGTTAAAAAGGTGGACATTATCCTATTTTTCATTTTTTTCGAAATACTAAAAGACACCTAACACTATTTAATTTCACAAGCAATCAGATTAACCTGTTTAGCAAAATAGCGATCAAAATTGGCGGGAGTGATTTCAATTACAGTTTCACCATGTTGAATTTTCAGATTCTTTAAATTGAAATGCCTTCCATTGATAAAATATTGGTCGTAACTTTTATACTTATCATTCCATAATCCACCAATGATTAACCCATTGTTTGGAGGCAAAACTACTTTAACCAAATGTTGCTCTGAATTAAAATCGGTGATATTGCGGATTTCGTTCGAATAAACAGTCCGATCCGAATGCAGTTTGTAACATTTGGGCTGATTGCTAAAGATGGAAAAACCCGTAGATGGAATTTCAACTTCATATTCAATGATAATGTCTGCATTGGTTTCATTGGTGATCACAAAATATTCAGACCACGAACAACCTTGCAAAAGAAAAAGAAGGGGTAGAAGAAAAAATAATTTTGTTTTCATACTTGTTTGTTTTGTCATTGATGTTTATCTGATGATTGAATGAAATGGATTCAATTTGATTTTCAATTACCGCTCTCAGGATTTTGATATTCCTTACAAAATAAAATCCGTGGATAAAAAGCTAGAGCTATTGTTTCTCAAAATCTCAGTCAATATATTTTTGTTGATTTCATTTTGTTTGAAAGCCACCAATGTTCTTATCGAAAATACTCTTAATGCGTCACTAATGGAAAGTGTTCCTTCGGCAGAGTCTTTTCGGCCTGTAAATGGAAACACATCCGGTCCTCGCTGACATTGAGCATTGATATTCACCCGACAAACTTGATTGACCAACGTATCGACCAACTCCGAAATTTGGGTGTAATCTTCTCCGAAAACACTTGCTTGTTGTCCATATTTTGACTGAATTACATAATCCAATGGCTCCTGAATATCTGAGAATGAGACAATGGGCACGATGGGTCCAAACTGCTCTTCGTGATAAATTCTCATGGTTTGATTTACATTAGAAAGCACTGCTGGCATAAAGATAGATTTATGAGACAAACCACCCGAAGGATTGCAAACTTTTGCTCCTTTACTCAGGGCATCGGCAATTAATTCATTCAAATATTCCGATTTATTCGGTTCGGGCAATGGGGTAATATTCACATTATCATCCCAAGGCATTCCTGGAATTAACTTTTCAACTTCGCGGGCAAACTCTTCCACAAATAGATCGTGGATACTTTCGTGGACAAACAATATTTTTAAGGCAGTACATCTCTGACCATTGAACGACAACGAACCAGTAACACACTCTTTTACAGTCTCTATAATGTTGGCATCGGGCAGAATAATGGCTGGATTTTTCGCTTCTAACCCCAATACCGATTTAAGCATGTGTGGTTGAGGATGTTGTTTCTTTAAAATATCCGCCACTTTGCATGAACCAATAAACGCCAATACATTAATTTTTCCCGATTTCATCAGCGGTGCAATCACCTCTTGCCCTTCGCCATAAACGATGTTTACCACACCTTTGGGAAATGAATCTTTAAACGCAGTTAGCAAGGGCGAATGCAACAAGACTCCAAGTTTTGAAGGTTTAAAAATAATGGTATTGCCCATAATTAGAGCAGGAATTAACGTAGTAAATGTTTCATTTAAAGGATAATTAAAAGGCCCCATGCACAATACTACGCCAAGCGGAGCTCTTTTTATTTG
>JBBRGJ010000219.1:0-4620 GCA_038240835.1 Bacteroidales bacterium
TGTTTCCGGATATTGGATTTTCGCTGGTCTGCTTTAAAACTTTTCTATTTGCAAAAGGTATACAGTCATTTTGTGTACCATCCTGGATCATGTCCCAATTTCCCTCGGCGCTGATTACTTTTAGATTATCAGTCTCATCAGGTGGCCAAACACTACTACTTGAAGACCCACTTAATACATCTTTTCCTACCTGATAATATGCATAAATTCCCGCTGTTCCGTCAGGGATACAGGCGTTGCCAACAGTATATTGAAAGAAATCGAGCTTGCTGTTGCTGTTGATCTGATGGTTTTCTAACCAAATGTACTGGTTTGACGATTCAGTATTCTCTTTATAAGGAAGTTTAATACGGATGGCATCCCCAGTACTTACAAAATCGCGCAAATAAAAAGTCTTTGCTCCACTGGCTTTCTCAATATCAGCATTGATACCGTTCGCTTGAATTCTTATCCCACTGGGATTATAGGTTGCACTGGTCCAATTCAATCGCCACCGCTCGAATGCATTGCACGAAACTAAGGATGATGAAGCAGCACCCATTAGTCCCCACCCACCTTGTAATCCCATGAAAGTGGTAATATGAGAAGTTTTATAATGGTTCCCTCCACTGGTATGAAAAGAATTATTGCCAAACAGGTTATGTGCAAACTCATGGATGGAGATGTGTTTATACCGTTTACTGATATCACCAACATCCACTTGTTGGTATGTATAAATTTTTATTGTATGAAGAGTCCCATTAAAATCTATTTGTGTTAGTCCATAACTATTTGAATATCCGGTATCATAACTATATCCGCCAAAAGTCGAAGTTCCGTTTCTACAGAAATACTGGACAAAATCAACTTTGGAATCACTATTTGAATCGTAATCAGCTATTGAATTATGGCCGAATGCTGTATTTACCCCAAGTCTACTAATCATATCTAAACACCCCGTGATTAATTGGTCAGCAGTAAAACTTCCCCCATTCGGATCAATGGTTGATTGCTTGATGTTGACAACAATCATATCGCCCAAAATTATTAATCTTCCAAACGAAGATTCATGAAAAAGCCTGGTCTGGGTGCCGTGAACATTTGATGGGGTTGTATAATTTACATCAATGTAATCAGTAAAATAGGTCGGGCCAGTTGTTGTAACACCCTCGATGGTTGTATATGGCCATGCAGCATCATTATTGGGAAATGGATTTGAAGCTGGGGTTACATCATAAATAATGTTGATAAAAATATTTAAGGTTCTATAAGTGCCAGTTGGTTGGATGCCAGCTCCGTCTGAACTGTTATATTGTGCCCTTGAAAACAGACACACACATGTGACTAATATTGTAAATGCTAATTTTTTCATTTTGAAGATGTTTTGAAGATTTTTTGCGTCATACAGTATTTCCCAGTCCTGTCACTTACCTGGATGATATAAAGGCCGTCAGGCACATCTTTTATATCGACCAATTTATTATTTCGGTTAATATTTACATTCCTGACAACCTTTCCCTCGGGAGTTATTAAAATAAGCTTGCCCGAAAAGGTATCTTCAAAAATTAATTCGATTGTATTAGATTGAAACAAAACAACAACCTTCGGTTTTAATTTAGGAGTTTGGACTGAAACGGGGAATGGATAAGTACACTCTCCACCTGCTTCAGTATTGGTATAAGATAAAACATCATCTTTATACGCACAAAGCAACAGGGTTGACATCCCCCAAGACATCCAACCATCCTCAAGGATAAACACGGATGCATTTGGGCCAATGCCCTCGGTATAGTTCAAATTAAAATTAGTGGTATCCAGTTTCAAAACGAGATCGGTATGGATCACTTTCCGGTTTTTCAAATCGAAAAATACCGAATCAACAACCGCGTAAGGGCGATCTTCATAATAACGTTTAAACCATTCGGTATCAATGTAAATAGTGTCCCCGACTTTCCAGTTTAGATCCATTATAATGGATTTTTTACTGGTTTGTGGATACCATCTCCAAAGCTTGCTGTTATCATCAGTTTCATAAAAAACTCTAGCAGTCCATTGTTCATGGTAATCCCATCCATAGTATTGGATTGAGTCAAAATTATAATAAATCGGGGTGAATTTTTGTTCCATACCCCAATTGGAGGTTGGTTGAACAATAATCCATTTTGTTGATTCCTTGCCAAAACAGGATTCGTATTTTTGTTGTGCATTTACTTTGCTATTGAAGCAAAGCAATAACAATAAAAATGTTGCAATTAAATTTTTCATTTCTGGAGTTTTATTTCGTCAAAATCATTCTTTTCGTATCCACTTCTTTGCCATCGACAACAAGTGCGTAAAGGTACATTCCCGGGTCAAGGCTGTTGCCGTTAATGGTTACAGCTTGTTTGCCTTTACCGTTTATGGTGTATAGTAAGGATTCCATCTCTTTTTTGAAAGATGAAATCCCTTTACTATTGCTAAAGAATGCTAATCTAATTTACCAAAACTTTACCGGTTTGTACTTTACCTGCGTCTGAAACAAAGCGAAACAGGTAAATGCCAGTTGAAGGTAGGCAGAATTGAGATACTCCGCTATAGACCACTTGCCCAATAATTAGTTTCCCATTGGTGTCAAAAACAAATAGTTTACCCGCCTTCGCTTCTGTAAGTTTTATCTCCAGCATGGCATGTTCATTGGCAGAAACCTGTACCAATTTGGGTTGTTGCAATTCAAACAAGCCGGTACTCAAATAGCAGCTATTGATTTCCGGGTTTGAATAAAGAAGGTTATTGCTAGAATAAAAGCAAAGCAAGGTAGTTGAGCACACCTGATTTGCAGTAATAAATAACGTCCGGGGGAAGGTCAATCCAAATTTTAGTGAACCAATACCTTCAACAAAGACATCTTTTATTGATTCTTCGCGTAATATACTTTTATAATAATCAAAAATGGTAACAAAAAGTGATTTCCTTTCATTTTTATTTTGCAATATCACTGATTTTGTTGAATCAACCCTTATGTAAAGTCGTACATCCCTCCTTATATCTTCCAAGAAATCCATAATCAAAGTATCTCGTTTCTGCAAATTAAAATCAAACTGTAGAAGCTCTTCGGTCTTATTGGCCATAAATACCTGTCCACCATCCTCACGGATGTACGATTTAAGGCTTTTTTTGCCACAGAGCGAATCGGCACAACTGATTAGTTTTTTATAGTGCTTTTCATTCATTAAGGTATCACCTTCTGTATGAAGAAAACTAGTTGACCATACATCGTATGGATTAATAGGACCTTCATCCACGCAGTTGGTTCCAATATTCCATTTTAGAGAAGGGTCTAAAATGGATACGTTTTGCCCAAACGTTGGGAATACAAGCAACACTAAAAGAAATAAAGAAAATGAATTTTTCATAATCGAGTTTTTAATTGGTACAGGGTTTACACACCATCAATATTTCGCCACCAAGTGCAACTTCAAATTCGTTTGAAATAACAATCGCATTATTGGCACGAAGTACCGCCCGACCTCCTGATTGAATGGTTACATGATCGATCATTAAATCAAGCCCGGATTGAATTAGTTCGCTATTGCCATTTGAAACAACTTTATTGCTTACTGTTTTATTTTGTGTGGGAGGACAATTGGGACGAATATTAAAGCAAGCATCCAGCCCCCATAAGTCAATTGAAGGCCGCGGTAAATGAACACCATCGTTATCGCTGCTAAATAAATAGTAATAGGCATCAAGTGCACCGCCGCAACCCATCGCAAAATGGAAATAGTTATCATTTTCATATCCATCAATTACAACCAAATGATTATTGCCATTTGAATTAGACTGATATTTAAACAAGGCTGGATATCCGCTATTTAAACTATTTCTTAATCCAGTTTTAAACCCAGAAGTATTTGCTGAAATTTCAGATGAAGACCAATAATCAGAGCTTGTAGGGGTTGTGTAATAAAAATGATTTGCCATAGCATTTGCCCAGTCTAAAGTATTGCCATATGTTCCTGTTGATGTGACAATTGATGAGGTATCTCCGAGTCCAATCCAGTACATTCCAACTGCTAAACCTGCGTTATATTGTATTTTCCCGACTTCGTCTAAATTAGCTTGATTAACACCGGGAATGATACTAAAAGAACCATCATTGCAATTATTTGTGCCATTCCCGCAGTAAGTCAATCGAAAGGGCATCAAATCGTAATTAAAGAATGAATTAATCTGTTGGGAGAAATAGGTGTTGTTGTTATGTCCGCTACCTGTCCCCATTCCAATTAAAGGATATTTAAAATATTTCAAAATTTGTGAAATTCCAATCGGAACGCAGCCATTGTGGCCTTCATTAAAGCGAGTTTGGGCAAGAGGGGCTTGGTTGAAATATGGCTTCCAATAAGCCCATCTGGAAGACTGGGTAGTTTCGAATAATGAAGATACCGTCGTTTGGATACTTTTCAAAGAAATCCCTTCATCTATTTCCAGCCATTTGTTTTTAATTTTTTGATCCGTCTTTTCCCTACTATTGAATTTTATCATATCCGAATAATACCCAAGCCAGTCGCGAAGGATTGGATTTATATTATCCATGTCAATTTGATTGTCATAAGAATACGCTAAAACTGGATATGTATTATCATCGGTTGGTACAATGACGAA
>JBBRGJ010000220.1:0-4580 GCA_038240835.1 Bacteroidales bacterium
ATCAACAAAAACTACAAGCAAAAAAACACAAATTAAGTTAGAATAATTGATTTTTTTTCAAAAATTGATCAGAAAAAAAACCAATATCACAAAATCAAGCAAGGAAATCAGTTTGAAAAAAACCTTGCGGATTTAAGGTAATACTAAAATATTAATTCTGTCATTGATAGACTTCATTGGAGGATAAATTTATCAACCAATGGTGGACTTGTCGAAGTGAAGTATTAAAGAAAAAAGTTGTACTTCAAATTGAGATTCCTCACTTCACTCCGTTTCGTTCGGAATGACAGACTTTTACATGGCAAAAAGGACTGATGGGGTTTTCTGGCGGTTTCACCGCCAGAAAACCCCATCAGTCCTTAACCAAGCGAACCTACTGTCGTTCCGAACGAAGTGAGGAATCTCATTCTATCTGAATCACAGTATCTTAAAACTATCCACATAATTGGCTCCAAGTAGCCATGGAATGGTAAACTAACTCAGGATGACCCAAAAAGTGAGAATGAAAAATAAAAAAATTATTTCTTAAGCAAAGAGGCTTTTGCATACAACAGTTTGTCTGCTTCGGTCTCTAAGTCTAACTCAATGTTATGAGGTGTTGATTTGGTGTTATCGTCCACATGTACAAAACTGATAAAACCATCGACCAATACTTTGTGGTCTTTTCCCAAAAGCACACTCACATTTACAATCAGACTACTTTTGCCTGTGTAGGCTAATTTGCTATTCAATAAAATGGTTTCGCCCCCTTTTACGGGGTGTTTGAACTCCATTCCATGTATTTTTAAACATACAATGTTTTTGGGATTTAAATAACTTGATACGGCAATAAATCCCGATTCTACGAACCATTCAGCAGTGCGACCTGCAAATAAAGTTCCGTGGTGATTTAAATCTTCGCTTTTTACTAATCGATGGGTGGCAAATGTTTGTGGTTTCATTCTGTTGTTTTTCTTTCGGCAAAGTTACAATTTTTTATTGCCTCTAAATTAACCCACTATCTTAAAAATAGATAATACCGAAAAATTGGTCTAGGAATTTCATTTTTTTTACCTATTTTTGACCTATCAAATAGAACAACATTGAAACAGAAACCAATCGACTTAATAGAACTATTCACCAATTGGGCTAACGAAGAGCTCATTTCGTGTGATTTACTGCCTCAGTCGGGCTCAAATAGAAAGTATTTCAGAATGATTTCCAAATCGCATCAGGTGATAGGGACTTACAATGAAGATGAGAAGGAAAATATTGCATTCATCGGGTTTTCGGAACATTTTAAATCCAAAAACTTGCCTATCACAGAAGTCCTTGCACACAATCTTTCAAAAGGAGTCTACCTGCAAAAAGATTTGGGCGACGAAACATTGTATTCTTTTCTGATTGATCAAAGGGTAAACGAAACGATTCCTGCGGATGTGGAAGCAATGTATGTGAAAGTGGTAAAAGCTTTGCCAAAATTTCAAATAATTGGAAATCAAGAATTTGATTACAACCTATGTTATCCCCGCAAAGAGTTCGACCGCCAATCGATGATGTGGGATTTGAATTATTTTAAATACTATTTTCTAAAATTAGCTCAAGTTCCATTCGACGAACAAAGTTTAGAAGAAGATTTTGAGACCTTTTGCAACTTTTTGCTACAAACAGAGAACAACTATTTTCTATACCGCGACTTTCAGTCGAGAAACATCATGTTGCTCAACAACGAACCTTGTTTTATCGATTACCAAGGAGGAAGAAAAGGTGCGTTGCAATACGACATCGCTTCGCTATTGTATGATGCCAAAGCCGATTTGCCTCAGGATTTTCGCAACAGAATGTACGAACTCTATGTGAGCGAAGTAGAAAAATTGATTCCAATTGATAAAGTCGCTTTTGAAAAATATTACTACGGATTTGTCCTAATTCGAATTATGCAAGCGCTTGGTGCTTATGGCTTTAGAGGATATTACGAGAAGAAAACTCACTTTTTACAAAGTATTCCATACGCATTGTCCAATTTGGAATGGATTCTGAAAAACAAACAACTTCCCATCAAAATTCCAACATTGATGCAGTTGCTCGACAATTTAACCACCTCCGATCGACTTAGAGCTTTTGCTGATTCCCCAAAAATACTCAACGTTTTTGTTAGCAGTTTCTCCTTCAAAAAGGGATTACCCAAAGATGATTCGGGCAATGGTGGTGGATTTATCTTCGATTGTCGTGTTTTGCCAAATCCGGGAAGATTAGAGGAATACAAAGAAAAAACGGGAATGGATGCTGAAGTAAAATCTTATTTAGAAGTTATTCCAGAGGTAACCATGTATTACACTCACGTGAAATCGCTGGTGGATTTATCGGTAGAAAACTACATGGAACGTGGATTTACTTCGCTTCAAATTAATTTTGGCTGCACCGGTGGTCAACATCGCTCAGTGTATTTTGCGCAACGAATTGCAGATTACCTCAAACTGGCGTATCCAGTGAATGTGGTATTGGCGCATCGGGAACAGAGCTGACAGTTAACAGTTATCATTAGAAACAATAGAATTTTAGAAAATATATGATCAAATATGCGTTAAGGCTTTTGAAGAAAATCAACAAAATCCAATATAAGAGCAGATTTGCTGTCAGCGGGAGTAAAACAGTAACCTGAAACGACAAATAAATTAATAAACGGTATTAATTTTAGCGATTCGAGAATGTACTTATTTAAAACATATTATCAGAAAGTAAAAAAAATGTTGCACAATCGGACAACTTTGACTATCTTTGTAGCGTATGAATATTGAACAGAAAATAAGAACCGTTTTATTGTACAAAGACTACTTCACTGTTTTCTTTTAAGACAGAGGCAGAAAGTAAAAGACAAAATAATTTGGACTTTTAGACTTATAGAAACTCAGCAAAAAGTACCAGAGGCCTATTTAAAACATATAGAGGGCACCGATGGTCTTTATGAAATTAGAGTTCAGCAAGGAAGCGACATTTTTAGAATTTTCTGCTTCTTCGATGAAGGGAAATTAATCGTTTTAGCAAACGGCTTTCATAAAAAGACTCAAAAGACACCGAAAAATGAAATTGAAAAAGCATTAAAAATCAAACATGAATATGAAACAACAAAGTAATTTAAAGTCACTCGACCAGTTTGTTGAAGAACAATACGGCGAAAAAGGCACTTTCCGAAGGGACAAGCTCGAAAAAGGCTATGAGTCGTTTCAACTTGGTTTTCTTATTCAACAAGCTCGACTTGAAAAAGGGATGACACAGGAAGAACTCGCCGTGAAATGTGGGACAAATAAAGGGTACATTTCAAAAATTGAAAATAATATTAAAGAAGTCCGGATTTCGACACTTCGGAAAATTGTCGAACTTGGGCTTGGTGGACATCTGGAACTTTCTATCAAACTTTAATACCTAAAAAAAAGACGCCCAAGTTTCCTTAGACGTCTTTTTTATATATTTGATTTTGCGGATTCTTATATCATTTTGCTTGGAATATTCTAAAACACTTTGGTTAATAGGATAACAATTGTCAAATAAATTGTTATAATAAATAATCTCGTTATTTTGCTTTAGACAACCTAAAAAATAATTAAGACCATTTGTTGGCAAATCAGAAATTGGACAAAGAAGTCCCATATTGTTTCCTACACCTTCAATTCAAGAAGCCCATAAATAAGGGGTGCTGTTTGGACAACAGATAGGTGTAAAATAAATTCGCTTACGATACGACCCATCAATAATTAAAACAGAATCGACTTTTGAAACACGCAATGAATCTATTTTCCCTAATTCATATAAAGAACTAAAAACCGAATAATCGTATTTTAATGTGTCCCCAACTTGAACTGTAAAATCATAAAGAAGATACTCATTTGTAGAATCTTTAGGAAGATAAAACACTTGTTGCACTGACTCCCTTATTCCTCCATTATAAACAGCAGATGAATTTTCGCTATAGACAGTATCCGAATGGCTATAAAAAAGTTGATGGTACGTTTTAGCACCTATGGTCGTATCTTTATCGGCAAGGATATTTCGGTAATAATATGAAGTTAAACTTGTGGATATGGGAGCCTTAAAATACTCACTCCAAACCGTATTTGAAGATGGGAATGGAATATAATCCTGCCCTTTGATATTCACTAGAAATGCCAACATAAATGTGATTAATAATAGTTTTTTTTATACGTAAATAATTTATCAGTGTAAATAATTAGCCCGTAATTGCTGGGCTTGTTATAAAATCAATAACTTAGAAGTCGATTGGCTCCCAAATCGATTAAAAATATTAACTAAGTACAATCCTTGTCCAAAATTTCTACAATCAATTATGATATCATTATTTTGGTCAATTTTTTCAGAGAAAACGATGCGTCCATAAACATCTGAAATTTGTATTCTATCAAAATGAACATTGCCATCCTCCCATTGGATTTTGCAATAATCCTGCACCGGATTAGGGCTAATTATAATCTCATTTTGCTTGGAATATTCTAAAACGCTTTGGTTAACAGGATAGCAATTGTCAAATAAATTATTAAAATAAATAATCTCGTTATTTTGCTTTAAACAACCCAATGTGTATTTTT
>JBBRGJ010000221.1:0-4573 GCA_038240835.1 Bacteroidales bacterium
TCACTGTTAACTGATCACTGTTAACTGCTAACTGATCACTGATAACTGTCAATTCTTTTTACGAATAAATCCATCATTCCCAATTGATATTGGAGCTTGCGGCACATCCATTTTGGTCAATTTGATGATCTCTTTCAGTGCTTTGTTTTCGGGATCTAATACAGGTATTCCTCTTCCAATTTGTTTGGTTGAGAAAATTTGGCCGTTGATAAATTCGCCTTTTTTGTCCACCTTTATTTTCACAATAGGTGCAATGCCCATGTTGCCGCTGAGGTTGAAAAGTCCGTAGGTTGCAAAATTCCCCAAACTGTAAGCGATGAATCTTCCTTTGTAAAGATCAATCGCTCTAGGAACATGCGGTCCGTGTCCAAAGACAATATCAGCTCCAGCATCAATTACATCTCTCGAAAATTTATAGGGATTTCCTCTATTTTCGCCTAAGAACATCTCTTTTTCTTTCGTAATATGGCTATACGCTGAGCCCTCGGCACCACCATGAAATGAGACAATTACCACATCGCACAACGAATCTAGTTTGCTGACAATATTGCATGCAATTTTTTTGTCATTTATGTTTAATGTTCCTGTGTTAATTGCAAAAGCACAAAATCCATAGGTGATACTGTCTCTTTCGAAAATAGCGTAAGGATATTCTATCAAACCAGCAAATTCGATGTTATTCTCTTTCAATAGCTTTGTTGCATTCTCTTTTCCTGGTTTCCCAAAATCATTGGAATGATTATTCGCCAAACTAAGGATGTCAAAACCTGCTTCTTTGAAATAATTAACATAATGATCGGGGCTTTTAAAAGCATAACAAACTGACGGATCTTTGCATTTTTTGATGTTGCCAGTATCCGAAAGCAACGTTCCTTCCATGTTCCCAAATGTAAAGTCTGCATCAGCTAATATATATTTTACGGCCGATAATATCTCTTTCCCATCATTTTTTGGCAAATAACTTTTTGATGGATAATTAGAACCAAGCATCATGTCGCCAACGCCAATCACAGAAATTGTATCTTTGGCAACTTTGATAATTGGCTTTTCAACGATTTCTATTGGAGTGTGAACGGTGTCTGCAATTATCTCTTTGTCTGCAATTTTTAATGCGGGGACTCTGCCGGCAAACAAAAATCGTTTTTTGTAATAATCTAATTTTGGGTATTGCTCGGTGATGATTCCCCGACTGCAACTGTGCATCATGGTAATTGTATCGCCTTCTATGGCTATAACAAGCGTGACGTGTCCTGCCGAAGAACTTCGAATCCTCCTTCCTTTAAAAACTAAGATATCTCCTCTTTTTACTTCGGAGAGCTCTATTTTTTTGACCACTTTTGCAATTCCTGTCGACGAACGTGGAATGTCGATGTTGTATTTTGAAAATATGTGGGATAAGTACCCCGCACAATCCATTGGCCACTTAGATTCTCCTTTGTAGCGATAGGGTTTCCCTAAAAATGTTTTGCCATAATTGATGATAGAATCCACTACGGAGGTTGAGTCGTTTCTGGAAATTTGGATGTTTTGGGGTGACGATAATATTGCTTTGTGAAACACAATTATCATTAAGATAAAAAGATATTTTTTTAAATGTATTTTTCTTATCATACCATGTAAGTTATTCAACTTCTGTTACATATTTACTGCTAATCCAGCCAAGTTTCCAATAATTATTATCTCCGGATTCAGAATTAAATCGAGAAGAGAATTTTGTATTTGGCGCAAATGCAGAGAACCACCAAATTCTTCCTGTAGAATCGGTTGCTTTGCCAAGAGCGTATCCAATTTCGTTTTTCCGGATTACACCTATCACATTTCCTTTAATGTCATCCCAAGAGCTGGCGGATGTGTCTTTTATTTCAGGAGCATATCTCAGACTATAATTCTCGTTGTCGATCCTGAATTTAATGGGTTTATCAAACTGTTTTTTAGGCAAAGAACTATTGTATTCGCTGAAATATCTCGATTCAATAACTTTCTCAAAGGTTGTAACTGTATTTTTATAGTTTATTTGATAGTATTTTAGAGTAGATATCGGATCGCCACAGCAGGCGGGTTCGTCGATGTATATACCGCTGATTTTCCCGTTGCTGGATTCTATTTTCATTATTTCATTAAAGTCTTTGAAAACTTCTTTGAACCCTTTTTTTGAATTAAGGTAAATGACAACCATGGTGGGTTCGGATCCACTTAATCCTTCGTAGATAATGTCCAAAAACGAATCTCCGTCAAAATCTACCACGTGAAGTGCTTTTAAAAGCTCTTTGGGCGTGTACATGTTTTCATTTACAAGTCTGTCGAAATCTTTAATTTGAGTTAGAAACTCTGATTTAATTTCTTCTTGATTTTTCTTTTCTATTTGGCTCCAACTGAACTCATTGTTGAATCTAATCTTGGATACTAAATCTTGGGAATTAGCAATTTTAGAAAAAATGAATAAGAAGCTTAGGAGAAAAATCGTTTTATATTTCATAATGTTTATCCCTCTTTTTTAAAGATATGGGTTGGCTGTTTCTTAATTTATTTTTGTCATCTCGTTGTAATCAAATCCTTCCATGTAAGATATTTTCCAAGTTCCATCCACTTTTTTCGCCATTACTTTGTAAATAAACCCTTTGCTCCATTCGGGATTCCCCCATGTCCATGAAAAATCTGCTCTATCTTTCTCTACGCTGACAAAGTCAAATACAATTTTGTCCCAAGAGTGGTCCACTGGAAGGTCCTGACAGTTGCACCATAGGTCGGCTCCGCCATAAGGAGGGATTTCGTCTTCCGCAAAAATGAGCTTTTTAGCTTTTATCTGTTCGTCTATTTTTTCTACAATTTTTCGGTAGTTGTCAATAAATTCTTTGTCGAAATAGTTGGTTTTTTCAAATTTATCCAACGCTGTTTCCAATTGTTTTAAATCCATCCCCACGGCATTCTTTTCTCCAGATCTGAAAATTGGTTCAAATCCAGCAAATGGTCCATTGGTATCATGCCATTTGAGGGCTTGGATCATAACGGTTTTAATTTGTTCCTTGTCGTTCTCTATCGTATCAACTTTAGTTGATGTCTGTTTGCACGAAAAACAGATTACTCCGATGCATAAAATAGCTAAACTTCTAAGTTTCATGTCCTTATTTTTTGGGTTAGTAATAACATAATATTTTGTAAATATAATACTTTTAATTGTATTGGCAAGTTTGGGGGTTTAAAGAGGTGACGGGGTAACGGGTCCCGAAAAATAAAAAATCTTTGATTTTTATTATTTTTTCGTGGATCCTCGAAAAAAAATGAAATCAGAGATTTCTGTTTTTTCGGGAGTAACGGAGCGAAGCTCGGCCAAAAGTCTGTTAACAGTTATCAGTTAACAGAGCGAAGCTCGTCTAGCTTTGCGCGAGTTTCGCTTCGCGTTTGGACTCGCATGCGCATCGTCGCTTTGCGGTTACTCGTCACTCGTCACCTTCTTCTTCTTCTTCTTCAAAGTGCTTTCAGAAATAGTTCAATTTCCTCTTTTGTATTGAAAAAGTTTGGGCTTACTCTGATGTTTTCGCCTTGCAATGTCACTAAGATGTTCTCTTTGGTGAGTTTTTCGTATAAAATTTTCGTGGTTTCGGGCGAGCCGGTGTTAAAATGGACTATGGCCGTTCTCTCTTCTCTGTTTTTTATTGGGGTGACTATTTTATATCCTAACCTTTGGAGTCCCTCTATTATTTGGTCTGTGTTTTCTAGTGCTTTTTCGTAGATGTTTTGAATGCCAATTTTTGACAATAATTCTAATCCTGCCGACCAGGCGTCAAAGAGCGAGTAGGCAATGGTTCCCGTTTCGAATTTTCTTGAATCTTCATGATAAGAGAGTTTATCGTAAATGTTTTCTGCGGCAAACATGCCGGGCAAGACAGGATCTACCATTTTTATCACTCTTTTACTCACATATAAAAACCCAGTTCCATGCATTCCCAGCAACCATTTAAAACCACAGCCCGACATGATATCAATTTGATCCTGTTCGATGTTGATGGGAATCATTCCTGCTGCTTGGGCGACATCTACTACGAACAGAGCTCCTTTTTGATGTGCAATTTTTCCAATTGCCGCTAAGTTTGGCCTAAAACCACTGTTGAATCTTACTGCGGCAACGGTCACCACGCGAGTTTTGTCATCCACTAGTTTCTCAAAAGCTTCTGAGTCAATGCTGTTGTCTTTATTTAATTTTGCAAACCGAATTTCGACGCCTTGTTTTTCGAGTTGCAACCATGGATAAGTATTGTTCCAATGTTCGCGTTCGGGAATTACGACATTGTCGCCTTTTTTTAGATTTAAACCTTGCGCAATGGTCCCTATTCCAATTCCAGTGCTTGTCACCAATGCATACTCATCGGGGGTGCCACCCAAAAGTTCGGAAAGTAAAACTTTTGTTCTGTTTCTGTTAAACCCCTTTTTATCCAAGGGAATTAGTTCTGTTTTTAAAAGAGTTTGAAGTCTTTCGTTTACCAATATGTTTAGAGGCGCTTGCGAAGCACTGTTGAGGTAAATTGCCTCTTTGGTGATTGGAAATAAAGATCGAATTTGTTTTAAGTTCATCATT
>JBBRGJ010000222.1:0-4552 GCA_038240835.1 Bacteroidales bacterium
TCTTCATATTGTCAAAATGTAGTTTGTCGTTATCTGCTATAAGTTTCATTAAATATTTTGCAGATTGGTGAATTTCTTGTGGGTTTTTAGAACCATTAATAGAATGTGATAATATATTACATACTTTCAATAAAACGCCAAGTTCTGTTTTCTTTGCTGTGTCTTTTAAAAATTCTTCTTTTATGCCAATAGCCAAAGAACTTTTCCCTTTTCCGTTATAACCAAAGAAAATATTTTTCTCACGAAATAGTAAATCACTTGGATTTGAGTATCCTACAAAAGATTTGTGAGTGAAATTGTTTAGTTTAGTTATCATACAGGCAATTCTTTTTCTTAAAATACAATTTTCACATCCTCTTTATAATTCTGTAATGTTCCATTCAAACTTGCTGTCCAACCGTCAATAAATACTTTACCGTTTTTAATGGCGGTTGAATAATCATCGCTGGTTATTATTTCGGAATTGGTTATGTAATAGTGATTTCCAATTTTGTAAATACAATCTTTTACCACCGTTTCGGGAACTTGTGTTGGCTCGTCTAAACCTATAGTGAAAATCATATTGTAAATGCGACTCAAAGCATCGGCTTCATTAATAGTAAATAAAATTTGCCCTATTTCATCTACTTCCAGTTTTGGCGCCTCTACACTATCAAACACTTTAAAACCAAAATCGGGAACTTGCATTTTGTGTTCTTCAAACATTCCGCTTTTGATGTTTTCTGCTTCAATCTCTTTGGCAATTTTTTCTCCTGCTCGTTTTAAGCGTTCTATGGTAATGCTCGAAATTACTGGCGGTAGATTATTCTCTACACAAAATTTGTAAGCGGGTTTGTCTTCTTTGATTGGCTCATCTATTTGGCATAAAATAAATTTACGATTGCCCCCATCTTCTGCATTCAGTTGCATTACAGCGTGCCCTGTTGTGCCTGAACCAGCGAAGAAGTCAAGGATGATATCGTTTCCTTTTAAACTTAATCCAATTATTCTTTTCAATAATCTAATTGGTTTTGGAGTATCAAATGGTGGTATTGAAAATAAATCACTAATATCTTTTGCTGCTTCTTGATTATCACCTACGTCTTCTCTAAACCAAATAGTAGAAGGAGTGACACCATTCTTTACTTCAGTTAAAAATTTCTTTACAGAAGGAACATTACTTCCATTTGAACCAAACCAAATTCTCTTATCTAATACAAGTTCTTCAAAATTTTCCTTTGAAGTTCTCCAACATCGACTTGGTGGAGGATTTACAATTCGACCAGAAGGTGTAGTTATTGGATAATCATAATTTGCTGAATATGTTTTAACAGAGAAATCGCTTGATTTCCAATCGCCACGCTCATCATTATCGGGATTGGAGTATCTTGCATTTTGTTCATCTGTTCTTTCATAAAGATTTGGTCTCCAGTCCTCTTTACTTTTAGAATAACAAATAATATGGTCGTGCATATTTGAAAACCATTTGGCATCGTTTTGCGGGCTATATTTTTTCTGCCAAATAATATTCGCAACAAAATTTTCCTCCCCAAACACATCATCACAAAGTAGTTTTAGATTTGCTTGTTCGTTGTCGTCAATGCTTATAAAAATAACGCCGTCTTTGCTCAATAAATCTCTAGCCAACAAAAGGCGTGGATACATAAACGCCAACCAACCGTTGTGGCTTTTCTTCGTTTTAAAACTAAAATCCATACGTTCAAAATCGCTTTCACTTAGGTTTGCCATGCCTAATACTTCAGCTTCTTCTTTGTCGAACTTGTCGGGATAAACAAATTCATCATTTGTGGTATTGTATGGCGGGTCTATGTAAATACACTTAATTTGTCCGCTATAATGATTTTTTAGAACTTTCAAACTATCTAAATTATCGCCTTTCAATACCAAATTTTGTGTAGTGTCAATATTCTTGCTCAATGTGGTATTTAGGCGTAATTCTTTTTCTGTCTTTTGTGCATATTTTGCTCTGGCAAAATTCCTACCCACAAAGTTTAAACCGTAGCCGTTTACTTTTTCGTCAATGGGTAAACCCAAAACGGTTTTCAGTTCGTTTAGGTTAATTTCGTTATCACGGAATACGCTCGGGTAATTCTCTTTCAGAAAACCTAGCAATTTATTATCATTGTCGTCAGTTCCAACCACTGTAAATCCTGCTTGTATAAAATCTATTTTACTCATTTTCTGTATTTTTATCTAGATTCATGATTAATTTATCAAAATCACTTTCAAACAAATTATCTTGTATTATTCTATATTTTTCAAATTCTGTTTCGGCATGTGCTTTAGCAATCTCGGCTGTTACTTTACCTGCATCTTGTAGTATTTTTCTGTCAGTAGCTTCAATAAATTTATTCAACCGACTTTCCCAATCTTCCATTGTCATTGGGATTTGCCTCAACGCCATATCTTCTGCAATATCGATATAGGCAGATACCAATCGCTGTAATTGTTGCAACTCGATTTCAGACAAGTAGTTTTTAGCTACGCTTACATCAAACTTTTGGATTTTCCCATTCGGTGCATCTTTCCAGGTATTTAATCCCATATTTTGTTTTTGATGGTTGGCTCGGTTTATTATAATTTCAGCGGCTGTTTGGTCGTGTATAGCCCAATGTAATTTATTTTGAACAGTTGCAAAAAAACGTTTGGTAGCTTGTGCTGTTACATCATAGTCGATAGAAGTACTGTAAATATCTGTTATTTTTTGATAGAATTTGCGCTCGCTCAATCGGATTTCTCGTATCCGTTGAAGCTGTTCTTCAAAGTATTTTTTACCCAGAATGGTTCCGTCATTTTTAAGACGTTCATCATCCATCGCAAATCCTTTGATGGTAAACTCTTGCACTATTTGCGTTGCCCATTTGCGAAAAAGCACGGCTCGTTCAGAGTTTACCTTGTAACCCACAGCAATAATTGCCGAAAGGTTATAATGCTTGTTGTTATAGTTTTTACCATCATTTGCAGTTATTCGAAAATTTCGAATAACTGAACTTTCCTCCAACTCGTTGTCTGAAAATATCTTTTTAAGATGATAATTAACGGTATGCGTTTCTACATTGTACAACGTACCCATCATTTTTTGTGTCAACCAAATATTCTCTTCTTCATATATTGCTTCTACCCCAGCTTCACCAGTTGCGGCAATAAAAGTAAGATACTCGGCAGAAGAAGAACGAATGATATCTCTTTTATTTTTCATTTTGATTTTGTTTTTGCTACCATTTTCCCGGCGTTAGGAAAATGGTTTTTATTATGATTTAATCAATGCTGCTAATTGCGTTTTATTGATACGTTCTTTAAATGAAACTTTAATGTTTTGGTCTTTGTAGTGTTCGCCTAATGCCTCAAAATACTTTTTAGCAAAATCAATTTTCCCTTTTTCATCAATGGGTATTGCGGTTGAAGATTTATAGCCTTTGGCTTCCACTATAAGGAATATTTTGTTGCCTTCTGTGCTTTTGATAGCGTAGCAAAAGTCGGGATTGTAATCGCCCAACGGGGTTTTAATTTTCAGGCGTGGAAGTTTACCAAAAATTTCAATGCTATCAATGTCGGGGTCTTGTTCCACAATTTCTAACTCAAAATCGCTGTCGTATTCAATTACTTCTTCAAAAACCCATTTCGATTTCAACGAAAAATCGCCTGCTATGTCTTTTTGAAATTTACCAACGCTTCCTGTATCTAAATACGATTTTCCATTTTCTATCTTGAAAACATTTGGCAAAACTGTTCCAGATATTGAGCCTGCCGATATACCGTCATACTTTACATTCAGCTTTATCATTTCAACCAAATGTTTATTGATAATTTGAGAAATTTCTCTTTGGGCTTGTTCGGGATTATTACAGAGCATTTTAGTCTTAAATTTTTCACTTAAAGCATTAAAAATCTTGACTACAAATGAAATGGGTGTTTTGGTATTATTGGATAAAGTGCGAACCAACTCCAAATAATCCACTTTGCTTTTGTAAGAAACCGTGTCGGTAAGTTTTTCTGTTATTGCACCTAGTTCGCCAATTTTATTTACGTTGAGCTCGGCACGAATGGTTTGCAATAAAATTTCCTCAATGTTTACGGCTTCAATATCCGTTTTAATGTTCTGGATAAGTTGGTTCTCTTTCTCTTCGCTTAAAGTTTCTAAAACATAAAAAGCATTTTTATTGATAGTGTTCCATAGGTTTTGAAACTCTTGGAGATGAGTTGCTTTAATGAAAATTTTCTTTTTCTCTTTTTTCTGTTCGCCTTTTTGAACGTAGATATTCGTGTCGGTTGCAAATAAACTTTCAATTGCTTTTACTTGTTCTTCGGGCAAATTTTGTGCAGCAAGAATGGCAGAAAACTCAGGTGATTTCTCGTATATTTTTTGTCCGTCAACTATTGCTTTGCGAACAATCATTTTCTTGTCTTTCAACACATCATCAACCAATGTAACGATTGTATCATCATCAAAACCCGATTTTTCTTTTAGTATTTTTATCAGTTCTTGTTCTGTAAATGTTTCAGAAATTAGGAATGAATTGCTTAAAATTTCATTTTGTATGGCTTCAACAAA
>JBBRGJ010000223.1:0-4520 GCA_038240835.1 Bacteroidales bacterium
CCGCTTTTTTAAAGCCCATTTAATAGCAATCGATGATATTATGTTATTGCCAATTAAAAAGCAAGAAGCAGTTTCGTTTTTTAATCTAATAAATCACCTACACGAACAATGTTCGATAATTATAACAACGAATAAATCTCCGAAACAATGGGCAGAGGCACTTGACGACGAAGTATTGGCCACAGCATTATTAGATCGCATTTTATATCACTGCGAGGTGATAAAATTAGAAGGGAATAGTTATCGAATGGAAAATAGAAAAAATATATTGAGTAAGGATGTCACAACTATTGATTAGAGAACACCTGCTCGCTTCGGTCGCTCCACTACGTTCCGCTCCTTACGCGAGCAGGTGTTCTCTAAAACAAGAGACGTTCTTATATTTTTTTTAATCAAAACTGGCGAAAAGCAATTGCGAGAAACTGGTGAAAATAAATTTGCTAATTACAGCTTTGTATTTCGTTTCCATATTCACGGTCGTTTCCTTGTGCGGATGGGGGAGGGCAAGCTCTTCCCGCTGTGGGGTGTACGTGCGATGCAAAAGCGGGATGTGCTTGACCTTGTGGGATGCGTTGTCATTAGTTTTCCAGAGTAAGTTACTGTTTCTTCAAAATATACCTCAACGGTTGTACAAAACGTTCAATTAAGCGAATGTCTTCGGTGATGATTTCAGCGGTGCCTTGCATATCCTGTCCGAAAGCTAGTTTTTTATGGTAATTGGTAGTCAGTCCATTGGGAAATTCGACTTCTACAGAATAGTTACTTTCTGATGGCATCAGCGAGACGGAATTAATTTTTCCAATCACAATTCCATATTCCAAATAAGGATAATTGTCAATTTTGATGTTTACTTGTTGCCCCTCTTTCACTTTTCCTGAACCTTTAATTGGCAACTTGATTTTTCCCACAATTTTACTTTCAGCTGTGGGTACAACCGAAAACACTTCGTTTCCCGATTGCACGTTTTGGTTTTTGCTCCAGAATTTCACAAATGTGACTTTTCCGCTGATTGGCGTTGATAAAACATACATTTTTGTCCATGCGTTAATTTGATTTTGAAGATTGTCGATGGACGTGTGCAATGATAGCAAAAGTTGTTTTCGTTGCTCGTAGCTCTGTTGATTGATTTCGAGCAAGTTTTGTCCCATTTGAGCAATGGTTATTTGTGTGTTGTCTAAGGATACCTTCGAACTTTCATAAGACAGTTTGTATTGCAAATAAGTGTTTTTCGATTTTTCGTAATCACTTTTCGAGATTGCTTTTGAATTCAACAATATCGAATCTCGTTTTAGCTGATTCTCAATTAATTCGAGTTGCTCTTTATATATGGAGGTCTGAGAAACCATTTTTGAATATAACTTCTGATACTGTCCAATTTGAGTTTTTAATCCTTCGGCTTTTTTTGCTAAAAAATCGGTTTCTTTGTAAATTTCGTAATCTTTCAATGCCTTGGTAAACGACATGTAAGTAGGTTGAATATCGCCTAATACTAAATTTTCAGGAAGAGTGTAATCCATTTTTGTATCTGAAATCAACTTTTGTTTAATGGTGTCGATACGTTGTTGCAATAAGGTTACATCTTTGAATACAGCTCCGTTTTCCAGAATTGCTAATGGTGCGTTTTTTTCAACAAACACCTTATCTTGAACAAAAATCTCTTCCAATTTCCCAGAGGATTTTGCCACAATTATGGCTGGCATATTCTCGGTATTTATTATTACTGTGGATTGAATTATTTCAGGATATTTGTAAAAGTAACTTCCAACAATCAACACCACAACAAGGACAAACAAGATGCTCACACCCCAACGAATAATCCAACGGGGAGGATTGCCAATTATTTCTTGCACCTCTTCGCTTCTAATCTCAATTTTTGATAAATCTTCTATTTGTGGCATTTATTGATTTGCTAATTATTAGTTTCCGAGTTCTAATTGATTCTTCACTAGTTCGTAATATGCACCCCGCTTTTTTGTCATGTCGGAATGTGTTCCTTCTTCTATTATTTTCCCTTTTTTCATCACAATAATTTTGTCAGCATTTTTAACGGTGCTTAATCTATGAGCGACTACAACCACGGTTTTTCCTTTGAAAAACTCATCCAGATTTTGCATGATAATCTTTTCGTTGTTGGCATCCAAAGCATTTGTTGCTTCGTCAAAAAAGATAAATTCTGGGTTTTTATATATTACACGGGCAATTAGTATTCTCTGTCGTTGTCCTTGACTTACTCCGTTTCCCTCTTGACCTATTTTAGTATTGTAACCGAGTGGTAAACTTTCAACAAATTCTTGAATATTTGCTGATTTTACAGCTGTCAGCAATCGCTCTTTGTTCGGATTTTCATCGCTTACGGTGATGTTGTCGGCGATAGAATCGGAAAAAATAAATCCGTCCTGCATCACGGCTCCTGTTTTGGAACGCCACACATGCGGATTGATGTTTTTCAGAGAAGTTTCTCCAATCTTAATATCGCCCTTGTTTGGTGGATAAAAACCAAGTAAAAGCTTTACCAGCGTAGTTTTTCCCGAACCGCTAGCACCAACAATTGCCGTAACTTTATGTTCGGGAATGGTTAGATTAATATTATCGAGTACGTAATCTCTATCTGCACCATCGTAGTTAAACGAAAGTTTATTGATTTCGATGTTTCTGTCTTCGGGCAAGGTGTTCACTTTCATGTCGCTAGCTTCTTCTTCATCCTCTTTTTGATGAATTTCAGCCAACCGTTCCAAGCTAATTTTTGCATCCTGCAACGCACGGGCAAAGCCGATAAACTCGGAAATTGGAGCACTGAGTTGTCCAATTATGTATGTTAACGACATCATCATCCCTAAAGTCATCTTGCCGTTTATGACGGATTGAGCCGCTAAAAAAGTAATAAAAATACTGGTGGACTGACTGAAAAACATGGAACCCAACTCTTGATATTGACCCAAAGTAAGTCCTTTGATATTGATTTTAAACAACTTTGCTTGAATGCGTTCCCACGTCCACCGTTTTTGCTTTTCGCAATTGTTGAGCTTAATTTCCTGCATCCCTGTAATGAGTTGAATTACATTCGATTGCTCTTGCGAAGCAGCGGCAAATCGTTTGAAATCCAAATCTCGGCGATAACGCATAAAATACAAGACCCAAAGCACATACAACGTATTTCCGATAAGAAAAACAGCTAATATCCATAAACTGTAATACGCCAACACCGCCCCGAAAATTACAAAATTAACAAACGAAAACAGCGTTTTGATAGATGAGCCAGTCAAAAACGATTCTATACGTGCATGGTCGCCAATGCGTTGCATGATGTCGCCAATCATCTTGGTGTCGAAAAACCCGATGGGCATTTTCATCAGTTTTATCAAAAAATCGGAGATCAGTGAAATATTGATTCGAGTGCTGATATGTAACAATATCCAACTTCGGATAAAACCTACCGACATTTGACTGATAAACAAGACCAATTGTGCAACAAGAGCAAGTGTTATAAAATTAAGATTACTGGTTCCAATCCCGACATCGACCACTGCTTGGGTAAGAAATGGGAAAATCAACTGAAGCAAACTACCCGCCACCATTGCCAGCATCAGTTGCACCATCAATCCTTTATAAGGTCGCAGGTAGCGGAAGAAATAGGAGATTTTTTGTTTATCAGCCTTATCGCCATCTTGTTTATAAAAATCGTTAGTAGGCTCAAGCATTAGCGCAATACCATTGTCCTCGCCATCCTTTCTAGTACTCAACCAACCTCCTAAAAACTCCTCTTTGGTGTATTTTATTAATCCATGAGCCGGGTCTGCAACATAAATCACGGGAGATTTCCCTTTCGACTTTTGACTTTTGACTTTATAGACTACCACAAAATGATTCTGATTCCAATGTACAATACACGGCAACAGTGCGTCATTAATGAGTTTTTCGATGGGGATACGTACACCTATAGTTTTAAACCCTATACTTTCTGCTGCATCACTAATTCCCAATAATGAAACACCTTCGCGAGTGATAAAACTTTTATCCCTTAAATTTTGCAAAGTATAGTTCTTCCCATAATGTTTGGCGATCATTCGTAAACAGGTAGGACCACAGTCTTTGGCATCGGGTTGTGAGTAAAAAGGGAAATTTTTAGTCATTTATGATTTTCAAGTTATACCTTAAATCCGCAACCAATTAAATAAATCGCATTTAATATGCTTATTTTCTGAGATTTACATGCAGGATGAACCTCACTTACTTTAGTGATTATGAAATTTATGGACATTGCTATCTCAGAGCGACCTTGTCAAAAAAGCGTTAAGAAAAAGAGGTGATTTTACGGATGAAGCGAGGCGGGTGCGGTAAGGTAAATAGATCCAAGTCTGAAACATCCGTCATGTGAATTAAATTACCTCCGTAACGCTTATAGCGCCGTTTCTGTTTCGCTGTTTATCTTTCAAAATGAATTTATAACAACAGAACCGAGCATTAAGCATTCTAATTTATAAAACTTTGAAGGTTTTATAAATAGAATTGCTACAACTTGT
>JBBRGJ010000224.1:0-4463 GCA_038240835.1 Bacteroidales bacterium
CTGAGTTCATCGAAGTATTAAAAAGAAGTATTTGAAAGCCCTTGCGTTCGTCAAGCTCACGATAGGCTTTGAACTCAGGGTGACCGTGAAACAATCTGATAATTTAACTAATATGCGTTAATTGTATTAGGTTTTATTTCATCATTACATTTTCAGGATGACAATTAAAAAACTTGATAATGATTTGTTTTTGATGGTGGAAGTTTGTACATTTGCATTAACCTCAATGAAATTTAGAATACCAGAATTAGTTTTAAATAGATTTCCCAAAGTGCATATTAGTAGTTTAATTCAGCTCGTAGTTAATACATCTAAAAAATAGAAATTTGAAACTTTACATTAAATACATGGTTAGCCTTCGCTGCAAGATGATGGTGAAAGAAGAGCTTAAAAAACTAGGCCTTCACTTTATTGTAGTCGATTTAGGTGAAATAGATATCATGGAAGACATTAATGCAGAGCAACGGGAAGCGCTAAAATTAGCCCTTCTAAATTCAGGATTGGAACTAATGGACGACAAAAAAGCAATTTTAATCGAGCGGATAAAAAATATAATCACCGAAATGATTCATGATTCAGATGAGCTACCAAAAGTGAACTATTCTGATTTTATTAGTGAAAAATTGAATTATGATTACACCTATTTATCTAATATTTTTTCGGAGGTAAAAGGCATCACTATTCAGCAATATATCATCATCAACAAAATTGAACGAATCAAAGAGCTAATTATTTACGATGAACTAAGTATTTCTGAAATTGCATGGAAAATGAATTATAGCAGCGTAGCCCATCTCTCCAATCAATTTAAAAAAATTACCGGACTCACCCCTTCTCATTACAGACAATTGAAAGATAAACGACGCAGCCCAATTGAAGAAATCGGGGATACTCCTACCACAAATTTGTAAAATGGAACCAACAAAAAAACAAGAATCTCAATACGCAAGAAGTCTAATAGAGGCGAGCTTAGATCCTTTGGTTGTAATCAGCACCAAAGGGAAGATTACCGATATAAATCAGGCTACTGAGCGTATTACAGGACATACTCGTGAAGAGCTCACGGGAACTAATTTTTTTGATTATTTTACAGAACCACAACAAGCACGCGAAGTGTATCAAGAAGTTTTTGCAATGGGTTTTGTCACAGATTCTCCGCTTACTCTTCGCCAGAAAAAAGGGAAACTTACCGATGTATTATTTAACGGATCGGTGTACAAAAATAAAAATGGAAAAGTATTGGGTGTGGTCATCGTGGCTCGGGATGTTACCGCTCAAAAAGCAAATCAGTTTATTGCCACCAAAGAACTTCTCTTTCAAAATGAGGAAAAAGAGAAACGGGCAGATGAATTAGTCCTTGCCAACAAAGAACTTCTCTTTCAAAATGAGGAAAAAGGAAAACGTGCGAGCGAATTAATAATTGCGAACAAGGAACTTGCTTTTCAAACCAAAGAAAAAGGAAAACGAGCCGATGAACTCATAATTGCCAACAAAGAACTTATCTTTCAAGCCAATGAAAAAGGGAAGCGAGCCGATGAACTCATAATTGCCAACAAAGAACTTATCTTTCAAACCAAAGAGAAAGGGAAGCGAGCTGCAGAACTAGCGATTGCTGATATAGAACTTATCTTTCAAAACAAAGAGAAAGAGAAACGCGAAATAGCAAACAAAAATTTAGAAATATTAAGCAATTCTGCAAAATTAGCTTCTCAATATTCGCTTAGTCTAATTGAAGCAAGTCTGGATCCTTTGGTCACCATTAGCACCGAAGGCAAGATTACAGATATGAATGAAGCGATGGTAAACGTTACCGGTTTGACCCGTAAAATGATTACAGGATCTGATTTTTTTGATTATTTTACCGACTCACAAAAAGCACGTGAAGTGTATAAGGAAGTATTTGCCATAGGATCTGTTGCCGATTATCCACTCACAATCCGTCACACAAAAGGGAAACTTACCGATGTATTGTTTAATGGATCAGTGTATAAAGATGGCAAGGGGAATGTAAAAGGAGTCGTGATTGTTGCCCGGGATGTAACCGACCAAAAACGAATTGCAATGGAGTTTGCCGAAGCAAAAGTATTTGCGGAATTGGCAACTGAAATTGCGGAAGAGGCAAAAATTAAAGCAGAAAATGCGTTACTAATTGCAGAGAATGCAGTAAAATCGAAGCAACAATTTCTGTCGAATATGAGTCATGAGATTCGTACACCCATGAATGCGATTATTGGATTTACAAAGGTGGTGCTTAAAACAGAACTAACGGCCAAGCAAAAAGAGTATTTAATGGCCATAAAAATGAGTGGCGATGCATTAATCGTACTTATCAACGACATACTCGACTTGGCAAAAGTAGATTCCGGAAAAATGACATTTGAGAAAACGCCCTTCAAAATGGCGCTATCTATCTCTGTGATGCTTCATCTTTTTGAAACGAAAATTAAAGAAAAAAATCTCGAGCTTATCACTGAGTACGACGACAATATTCCAAAGGTACTCTTGGGCGATCCCGTGCGTTTACATCAGATTATTTTGAACTTGGTGAGCAATGCGATTAAGTTTACAACAAAAGGATTAATTACGGTAAGTGTTCGTTTGTTAAAAGATGAAAAAGAAAAAGTAACCGTTGGATTTTCGGTGGCAGATACCGGAATTGGTATCGACAAAAGGAAAATAAAAAATATTTTTGAAAACTTTCAACAAGCTACCAACGATACTTCCCGTTTGTATGGAGGAACTGGTTTAGGTCTTGCCATTGTTAAACAATTGGTAGAATCGCAAGGCGGAACTGTTCATGTGAAAAGTGAACTCAATGTAGGCTCTACCTTTAGTTTTACGTTGTGTTTCAAAAAAACAAATGCGGAAGCTGAATTGTTACCTGAGATTGTGGAGTTAAATTCAAAGGTAAAAAACATCAAAGTATTGGTGGTCGAAGATATTCCACTCAACCAATTATTGATGAAAACACTTTTGGATGATTTCGGATTTGAACGAGAAATTGCTTCCAACGGAAAAATAGCCATCGAAAAACTGAAAGAGAAATCTTACGACATTGTATTAATGGATTTACAGATGCCCGAAATGAACGGTTTTGAAGCTACGGCATACATTCGGGACATCATGAAATCCAAAATTCCAATCATTGCGCTAACGGCAGATGTTACTACCGTGGATTTAGAAAAGTGTAAAGAGATTGGAATGAATGATTACATCCCCAAACCAGTGGACGAAAGGGTACTTTACAACAAGATTATTGGATTGGTGATGAAGAATGCCCCCGCTGCAAATACTGAAAATGAGGATCACGAAGACAATATAAAATATACGGATTTGGAGTATTTGAACAAACGTACAAAATCCAATCCCGAATTAATGGCCGAAATGATTTCACTTTATCTGGAACAAACGCCTCCACTAATAAAAATGATGAAACAAGGTCTGCTCGACAAGGATTGGCATTCGCTGTACATGGCTGTTCATAAAATGATTCCTTCATTCTCGATAGTGGGAATAAGTGTTGATTTTGAAAACATGGCCCGAAAAGTTCAGGATTATGCAAATACACAGCAGCATATCGATGAAATACCAAATTTTGTGCAGCAACTTGAAAAAGTTTGCAATCACGCATGCATAGAGTTAGAAGAAGAGTTAAATGTGATAAAAAATACAAAAGATGAATAAAGATAAAACCAATATACCAGCAAACAAGATAAAACTTTTCTTGGTTGATGACGATGCCATGTTTTTGAAACTTTTAGAAATAGAATTTCTTCAACATGCTGATTTTGTGATAGAAACATATGCAACCGGTGAACTTTGTCTTGAAAACATTTCGCATAGCCCCGATGTGATTATTTTGGATTATTACCTTAACGGGGTAAATAAAAACGCAATAAACGGAATAGAGACATTGGATAAAATAAAATTGTTGAATTCGGATATTCCTGTAATCATTTTATCATCTCAAGATAGCATTGATGTTGCCATAGATTGCATGCACCACCGAGCTTATGATTATGTGGTGAAAAGCGAAACTGCATTTCTACGACTTCGAAAAATCATCACCACTATTTTCAACTACAAAAAAATGGAAAAAGAGCTGAATTGGTATATGGAGAGAATGTAACCTTGTATCACGTGATTGCAAAGATACATTTAATTTTGAATAAATGATTTCCATGAGTGATAAATCATGCATTAATTCGATTTTTGTAGTTTAATGAATGATATCTCATTCAGAAACTTCTTACAAATATTTGAAATAATACCGTATGCTAATATGTTTTAGTCCAATTAGAACAAATTAAATTCTTTAAATTATTGGTATAGGCGCATAAAGCGCAGAAGTTTTTATATCTTTACCAAATGGGAAAAGGATTATATATGGGATTAAATTCAATTGAATTTCATAGACGGTTTCAAAATGATGATGACTGTTTAGAATATTTATCAGAATTGAA
>JBBRGJ010000225.1:0-4445 GCA_038240835.1 Bacteroidales bacterium
CTTGAAAAAACCTGTATCAAAAAACCTGTTTCTTTACACTGGCTAAGATATTCGTATGCCACCCATTTATTAGAAGCCGGAACGGATTTACGCTATATTCAAGAATTACTTGGACCCCGAAGCAGTAAAACTACTGAAATATATACACATGTTACTGAAAAAAGTTTACAAAACATAGCTAGTCCTTTTGATAATTTGTGAAATATTAGTATTATATTTGCAGCTATTAAAAACAAAAAAGAACCACTAAAACTGTAGTAAGCCACCCATATTGGCATGCATTGTACCATTCTATGGTGGTTATATAGATGTTGTGTGCAACCCAAAGAAAACAACTGCGACACATTTTGACATAGTAAAATATTAATTTTGTAACAGAAATAAAAAAACTAAAATATGGCAGAAAATCAATTTGAACAAACAAGCATTTTGCGAAATGTTCAAAGTCTATTAAAAGAACACTTTTACGTACCAAAATATCAACGTGGTTATCGTTGGACAAGTAGGCAAGTCAGAGATTTGCTAAATGATATTGATAGCTTCACGCCAAGCAATGACGAGGGCGGAAATTCATGGTACTGCTTACAACCGTTAGTTGTTAAGAAAGGTGACAACAAAGAAGAGTGGAGATTAGTTGATGGGCAACAACGTGTAACTACTATTAAATTGATACTTCATTATTTGAGTCTACTGTATGTTGAATCTAAACGAAAAACTCTCTTTTCCATTGAATACGAAACGAGAGGTAAAGACGAAGATTGGTTAGGGATTCTTGACGATGAAAATAAATCTAAAGAAAACATAGATTTTGCCCATATTTATTCTGCTTATCAAAACATAAAAGAATGGTTTGATAAGAAAGGGGATAATTATGACACATTCAAATTTAGTTCAAAACTACTATCAGATTGCAAATTTATTTGGTATGATATTGACCAAAACGGACAAAACAAAGACAAAGAGGAAGATGTCTTTATTCGTTTGAATGACGGCAAAATTCCTCTGACAAATTCAGAACTTATTAAAGCCCTTTTTCTCAATAGTTACAACTTTTCAAAAGATAAGAACGAAGAAGAAATCAGGTTACGGCAACTTGAAATTTCTACGCAATGGGATATTATAGAGCAGGAATTGTCTTATGACGAATTTTGGTATTTTATCAATGGAAAAGAAAATAACGTGCGTCCTCGCATAGAGTATATTTTTGACGAGATTACTCAAAAACCTCAAAATATTGATGATAAAGACTTTACTTTTAGATGTTTTCAAGAAAAATTTGAAAACAACAAACTATTACAAGGCAATAAAGAAGAATTTGTAAAAAATGAATGGGAAAACATTCTTAATACTTATCTGATTTTTAAGGAATGGCATAAAGACAAATATTATTATCATTTAATCGGTTACTTGCTTTGTGTGAATTACAAAGTAGCTGATTTATTGACAGAATACCAAGACAACGATAAAGATGTTTTTAGACATGCCTTGCTTGAAAAAATCCAAGAGGTTATTAAATGGGACGGAAAGGAAGAAATCAAATATCGTAAAGTACAAGGTCGGGAAAGTAAAATTTTACTTTTGCACAATGTTGTTACTATGTTAAATCAGAAAAATGAAACGGATCGTTTTCCATTCTCATATTACATAAAATTGGGCAAATATGATATTGAACATATACACCCTCAAAATGCCAAAATTCCAGATAGTGCTGATAAACGAAAAGATTGGTTGAGCGAAAAGAAAATACAGGTTTTGGATGCAGGTATTTTAGACCAAATCAATAAATTTAAAAAATTTGATGAAGAAGCAGCATTTCAGAAAATTTTTGATGCAGTTGAAACCTATTTTGCGGACGGAATAGATGATGTTTTAGTTGATGATTTATCTAATTTATGCTTGTTAGATGCTCATACAAACAGAAGTTATCATAATGAATTTTTTCCCGAAAAAAGAATTAAAATTATACGAGAAGACCAAGAGGGAACTTTTATTCCCGTATGCACAAAGCGAGTTTTTCAAAAATACTACACAGAAAAACCTTCAAATATGACTTTCTGGAACATAACCGATAGGGAAGCATATATGAATGACATTAAAACAGCATTAAAAATTTATTTAAGTTAACCAAGTGAAAATTAACATTATGCAATTTAATAAATCAAGCTTCTGGAGTTTATTATCCAACAATTCAATAGAAAAAATCACTATCCCAATTATTCAGCGTGCTTACACGCAAGGAGGACGGAGTGGTGACCCTAAAATTGAAATCAAAGGCGAGAAATTTCTGACTCGTTTAATAGAAGCACTAAAAGGCAAACCGATTTTACTTGACTTTGTCTATGGCTCTAATGCAAAAAACAAAGTTTTCCCTTTGGACGGACAACAACGGTTAACAACTTTGTTTCTGTTGCATTGGTATATCTCACAAAAAGAAGACAAGATAGATGAGTCTACAAAAAACATTTTGAAAAAATTCTCTTATGAAACCCGGCAATCTTCTCGTTACTTTTGTGAGCATTTATGCAACTACAAGATTGATTCAAGCAAACGTAAAGATAAATTGAGCGACACCATAAAAAACAATAAATGGTTTATGCTTTCTTGGCTAGACGACCCTTCAATTCGCTCAATGTTTGGAATGTTGGATAAAATTGATTTAGCTCTCAAAGACGATACAAATACTTATTGGAATATTTTGACGAAAGAGATTAGCAACTGCCCAATAATATTTTTCTATACTTCGCTGCAAGACCTTAATTTAACTGACGATTTGTATATCAAAATGAATGCTCGTGGCTTAGAATTAACTGAATTTGAAAAATTAAAAGCCGCGTTTAATCAAAAAGTTGACGATGAAAAATGGGATGATGCCAAAATACTTATTGAAAAATTTGGACATAAAATTGACACCGTTTGGACTGACTTATTTTGGCAATATCGTGGTTATGATGGGTTAATTGATAACGAACTGGTCAATTTTATCGCAGGAATAGCAATAATTTGTTATGCTCAAAAATTAGAAATAGAAGAAAATAAAGAACTTGAAGCAATTTTAAAAAAGCAACTTGAGGCAAAATCAAAAGGGAAGTCTGTTACGAAGGAAGCTGTACAAAAGGAAAGAATAGAACAAAGAATTGCAGAATTGGCAAACGATGCTAATGCAGTTTGTCCAGACGATTTCACTAATGATTATTATAATTATCTCGTTGACTGTTTGAACAAGTATGCTGAAACCAATAATGATAAAATAAAATCAAATATTGATTTATGGGGCTATTCCAAATTGACGTTTTTTGAGGATTTCATTTCAGGCGAAGAAATTACTTACCCAAAACGAGTTTTATTTTATGCTCAAACCGAGTATTTGTTCAAAAACACTTTTGACAAAACCACATTTGACGATTGGATGAGAGTAATTAGAAATATAGTCGAAAATTCTACTATTGACAGTGCTTCAACATTTATTTCTGCAATAAATCTTGTAAAAGAAATTTCAGCAGGAAGTGGTGATATTTACAATTATTTATCTAAAAGCACTAAAAAAGAAGGACACGCTACAAATCAGGTAAAACAAGAAATCGAAAAAGCAAAAATAATCGTTGCCAATCTGATCAACAACAAACAAGTAATATTTGCAACAGAAGACACCAATTTCTGCAAAGGCGATATTAATTTTGCTTTATATTGTATTGGTTACGATAGTACCAATATTGCCACTTTTGATGTTGCAAAACTGACAAGGTTACAAGGAATAGTCAAAACAGACCTCAATATTGATAATGAGGTTACTGACGATTTTAAGCGAGCATTTTTAACTATCAAAAACAACAATTACTACGATGTATGGTGCCTTTGGTCGCATAGTTTCGACTGTCATAAAAGATGGCTACTAAATAAAAACAGTGATTTAATTTCTTTTGCGAAAAGCGCAGATTGGAAAAGAGAATACTTGAAAGATTTATTAGTAAAACGAATGAGCAAAACTTTTGAAAAAATTGCCGATGATTATACAATTCCGTCAGTAATGCCTAAATGGAAAGAGAAATTAATTAAAGGAAGTGCAAAATTAAAAGGTGCGACTTTTATTCTTTTCCCAAACGACAATAGTTATTGCAAATTGGCTTGGCAACAACGACCGAGTAGAGAAGATCAAGTAACTAAAATAACAAATAAATAATGGGCAGACACACAACAAAGGCTATATGCAATAAGGGTTTCAGTGGTAATTGAAGCATTCTGTCCCGCTCAAACTTAGGTGTAATTTGACAGGAAAGTAACCCGCAATCCCTT
This sequence comes from Bacteroidales bacterium, assembly GCA_038240835.1. GTDB lineage: Bacteria > Bacteroidota > Bacteroidia > Bacteroidales > WCHB1-69 > JBAXTE01. The sequence continues at coordinate 4,291 of JBBRGJ010000225.1, forward strand.
ACTGCACATAGCCTCAACCGCTACTTGCAAGCATAGAGAAGCAAAGTGACTAAGAGAGGCATTGATGGAGAAGCCGAGAGCCGTATAGTGGAGACGACAAAAAAATGAATAACATATGAAAAATTTAAAACTTACAGGATTGTTCTTAATCGCAA
>JBBRGJ010000226.1:0-4436 GCA_038240835.1 Bacteroidales bacterium
ATAATTTACGATATGTTAGGACGGGAGATGCTTAACACATCAAACTCAGATGGATTGTCAATATTTACTCTGAATACTTCTAATTTAAGTAAAGGAGTTTATTTAATCAGACTGATTAACAACGATTTATCTGACGGGAAAGTTGAAAAATTGATTATTGAATAAATTTTAATTTAAATGGAGAAAGTTTTATAGACTTTCTCCATTTTGATATTTTAACAAAATGAAAAGAGTAATTGCTACAATATTATTCAATTTTTATTTTTCTTGTATAGCCCAAAACTTGCTTTTAAATCCTAGTTTTGAAGAATATTCTAGTTGCCCAATTGATTACTCTGAAATTGAAAAATCGACAAATTGGACATCTGGTGTTGAATGGGGATGCAGTTCTGATTATCTAAATATATGTATGCTAAACATTCAAATAAATGACAGCTGTTTTCTTGAAAGGATACAAAGATATAAAGCAAGAACAGGAAATGCATTTGCTGGTATTTTCACACATGCAAAAGCAAATATTATGAATGGAAGAGAGGCTATTACTGGAAAGTTAAATTCAAGATTACTATCTAACAAATGCTATTCAATCTCTTTTTATGTTAAATTTAGTGGATATTGGAATTATATATTCTACTATCATCCAAATTGCTCAATTAATTCAATTGGTGCAATATTAACATCCGATTCCGTTTTGTATCCTACACCAGGCTGGTACAATAATCTTTTCACCATGCATCCTCAGCTAATTGTTAATGAACCATTAAATGATTCTATCCATTGGAAAAAAATATCAGGTAATTTTATTGCCAACGGTACTGAAGATTGGATTACAATTACAAATTTTCTACCAGAAGATTCTTTAATAATAAGAATAGATAGTTCTCATGTAAATTATATTGTTGATAATTATTTAACTAGTTACTACCTGATCGATGACGTGGCAGTTTATCCGTGCGATGCACCGGTGTATGTGGCCAATGCTGGCAATGACACATGCGTAAATGCGGGAAAGAACATAACCATAGGACCACAACGACGTGCAGAATATTTGTATTGGTGGTACGATATGCAGGGCAATTTGCTAGACACTACAGCACAAATTACCGTTAGCCCTACGCAACCCACCAGTTATGTTTTGGTGCAAAAAGATTTTAAATTTGATGAAACCCGAGATACGGTTATGGTTACTGTAGGCAATTGTCCACTACCCGATTACACCAATATTGATTTTGAAATATATCCCAACCCATGCAATGGAATAGTAAACATTCGTTTCAATTCCAAAGTGCCCGAAGGTGCAGTATTGGAACTCTATGATATGATTGGACAACGAGTCTCAGAAATTCCACTCACTGGTGCCGAAAACATTGCCACGGTAAACTTGGGCAACTTGGCTACGGCGGTGTATCATGCTGCGGTGGTGGTGCCGGATGTGTTTAGGAAAAGTGTGAAGTTAGTAGTGATAAGGTGAGTCGAAAGTCGGAAAGCTTGTCTGCCAATGGCAGGTCCGTAAAGGCTATAAAGGGAGAAAAGAAAAAGGCTACAAAGGGAGGAAAGAAAGAGAGGGAATTAAGGCCATAAAGGCTATAGAGGGAGGACAGAAAGAAAATAAAAAGTTGAAATCCACTTGAATTAAACCAACAAGATTTTCTTCACACCCTTTAAGGCGATGCAGTGATTCGCCGCGGCGAAGTCGAACTGGTATGGGACAAATGAAGAAAATCAACTAAAAAGTGATTTATAGAAGCAAAAAGCAAAGTCAGTAAAGGTTATAAAGTCAAAAGTGAAACATTTAGCAATAAAATCGAAACTTATTTCCAATAAATCAACGATTTTTTTAACATTTCTGCCAATGTTTTATTTTTATTTTATACATTTGGGGTGTGAAAGAATTATTCAAACAAATACTACCAATTAATTAGGGAAGCAAACAGGGAATGAAAAACACAATATCAGTTATTATAATGGTAATCGTAACGATCTTTACGGTTCAAAATACAGACGCACAAACAGGAATTGTCAAAGGATTTGTTTACGACAAAGAGAGCGGCGAAGCTATTCCATTTACAAATGTTTTGCTTAAAGGGACAGGTTTAGGAAGCACAACCGATGGTAATGGCAACTTTTTAATCAATAAAATTCCTGCTGGAAACTACACATTAGTTATCCGATCAATGGGTTACGATTCATTAGGAACTCAAATAAGTATAAAAAGCGGAGAGCTAATTTCAAAGAAATTGGGACTTACCAAAGCCTCTTTTACCTTAGAACAATTTAGCATAACGGCAGAGAAAGAGAAAGCTCAAACGGAGACTCGTACCTCGGTGGTCTATGTCACCCCAAAACAGATAAAGCAGATGCCTTCCATTGGCGGAACACCAGATTTGGCGCAATATCTACAAATTTTACCTGGCGTAGTTTTCACGGGTGACCAAGGAGGACAGTTGTATATTCGTGGAGGCTCTCCTATTCAAAACAAAGTATTATTAGACGGAATGATCGTTTACAATCCATTTCACTCCATTGGTCTTTTTTCGGTCTTCGACACCGACATCATGAAGTCGGCGGATGTTTACAGTGGCGGTTTTGGAGCAGAATATGGCGGCAGAGTATCTTCGGTAATGGATGTAAAAACTCGCGAAGGCAACAAGAAAAGAGTTTCTGGAAAAATAGATGCGAACACATTTGGCGCTAAACTACTATTAGAAGGGCCTATCGTTAAGTTCACCGACTCCACTGGTTCGAGTATTTCGTACCTTTTTTCAGCAAAAAACTCATACCTTTCTCAAAGTTCAAAGCTATTGTACAAATATATAGACAGCACCGGACTTCCATTTGATTTTAGAGATTTGTACGGAAAACTCTCATTTGCCAGCTCAAATGGCAGCAAAGCGAATGTGTTTGGATTTAATTTCAACGACAACGTTCTCTACAAAAACATAGCAAATTTCAACTGGAAATCGAGTGGAGGTGGCATGAATTTTATGCTTATTCCTGGCTCTTCTCCAGTAATTATTGATGGAGCAGTGGCCTATTCGCAATATGGTATTGTATTAGAAAGTGAAGGTCAAGCGCCACGAAGTAGCGACATCAACGGATTCAATATTGGATTGGGATTTAATTACATCATGGGCAACGACAACATACGATATGGGTTTGAAATGTCGGGGTTTACAACCAACTACAATTTCAAAAACAGTTCTAATTTAAACATCAGTCAACAGGAAAACACCACCGAAATGGGTGCATTTGTAAAATACAAAAAGATATTCAAAAAATTCATTTTCGAACCTGGTTTAAGAATTCAACTCTATTCCTCCTTGGGTGATGTATCTTTAGAACCACGATATGCGATGAAGTTTAACCTTAACGACAAAGTGCGATTTAAATTAGCATCGGGCATCTATTCTCAAAACTTGATTAGCGCATCGTCGCAACGAGATGTTGTAAATCTGTTTTACGGCTTTTTATCAGGAAGCGATCAATTACCAAATCAACGCTTTGACGGGTCGGCAGTGAGTGGAAAAATTCAAAAAGCACAACACGTTGTATTTGGAATAGAGTTCGATCCTATCCGAAAACTAACTTGTAATGTGGAGGGATACATCAAAAACTTCTCACAAATAACCGAGTTAAATAGACGAAAAATATTCGAAGACGATGAAATTCACGAAAGTGATTTAGACTATCCTCAATGGACGAAAAAAGATTTTACGTGGGAGTCAGCCGTTGCCAAAGGAGCTGATTTTTCGGCAAAATATGAGCTTAAAAAAGTATATGTTTGGTTTGTATATTCCTTAGGATTCGTCACTCGAAACGATGGACTTATCTCCTATCCAACACATTACGACCGTAGACACAACATCAATACCTTGGTTTCTTACGTGTTTGGCAGTCTCGATCAGTGGCAACTTGATTTCAGATGGAATTATGGTTCTGGATTTGCATTTTCGCAAACCACTGGCACCTATCCAAACCTAAATTTTAGTGGAAATATTAGCGGTGATTACACCCAACAAAATGAAACCATTGGAAATATGTTTCAAGAAACCAACGAAGGAAGATTACCCGATTTCCATCGATTGGATATAAACATAAAATTCAAACATAACTTTACCGAAAGAAACATCATCGAATTAAATTTAGGAGCAACCAATCTTTACAATCGTCCTAATATTTTCTACTTCGACAGAACCACAAAAAGCAGAGTAAATCAACTGCCATTTATGCCAAGCATTGGTGTTAATTGGGTGTTTTAGGAGAAGTGGTGAGTGGTGAGTGATGAGTGATGAGTGCGCATCCCGATTTTTTTTAAATCCGCCGCGGCGGAGAGATTTAAAAAAAATTCGAGTCCCGTAAACGAGGATTAAAAGATCCTTGAAAAACAATAAAATCAAAGATTTTAAGTTTTTCGGGAAAGCGAGTCTGAAAAAGAA
>JBBRGJ010000227.1:0-4404 GCA_038240835.1 Bacteroidales bacterium
TCTTTTGTTTTTTAGTCATTACAAAGTTAAGCAAGTTGTCATTCTGACCAAATTTTACGCCCATATTCTTTGTTCCGCTTCGCTCCACAAAGAATATGGGCGTAAAATAATCAACAACTATAACGTAGTGAAACTATACAAGTACGTTTAAATCTACAAATAAAAACTAGGTTCATCCTTTGTTTTTAAACTCTTATTTTACTTTTAGTCTAAACAAAAGTAACAAAAAAATTGAGACTTCGCCAAAAAAGTTAATTATCCGTTTTTGGATAATATCCTTGCGATGATGTAAAACTACATCGTTTAGAGTTAAACTTTCATTGCCAAATGGGTAAATCATATGAAGAGAAAGCCATCTGCTCCATCACTAAAAGAGGTATTTTTGCATAAAGATTAAAACAAAATAAAAAACATAATAAAATGGCAGATTTAAAATTTAGAGTGAAAGCTCATAGCGAAAACCCAACTAAAACAATTGTTAAAGCAAGAGGTTTTGAATTAGTAATTGATGAACCAGCAGAATTGGGTGGCACTGATCAAGGCGCTAATCCTGTTGAATTTGTACTTGCAGCTTATGCTGGATGTTTAAATGTAATGGCTCATGTTTGCGCCAAAGAATTAAACATCGACTTAAAAGGGGTGAAAATAGATCTTGTTGGCAACTTAAATCCTGCCCGCTTGTTCGGTCAATCTTTTGAGGAAAGAGCAGGTTATAAAGAGATTAAAGTAACTATTCATCCTGATTGCAATGCAGATGCAGAAACGTTGAAAAAATGGAAAGAGTCAATTATTGATCGCTGCCCTGTTGGCGATAATTTGAAAAATGCAACGGACATATTTGTTGAGGTTAAATAGTTCTAGTTATCTCAGGTTTATTACAAAATACACATAATATTAAAGCGGTTGAAGAGGATCTTTCAGCCGCTTTTTTGTAAATGATAGATAAACATTAATGTTTTTGAAATTTACCAATTCCACTATTGTTTATTTTTTTTATTTCACCCTTGCCATAAACATCTAGCGTGCCTATTCCCGAGTTATTAATAGTACATTCATTGTTTACAAATACGGTTGTTTTTCCAATCGCTTTGTTGTCTATATCCAGATTATTACAATGCAACCCAAAAGCCTTAAATTCTCCAACTGCTTTGTTCTTAATAATCAAGTCGTCGCTACTTCCATCCAATTCCAATATGCCGACTGAATTATTGTTTACCATCATTTTTTTTGTTTCTACGTTCAATGTTGTTTTACCCACGGCACTGTTGTTTAATGTTAGCGTTTCAGTTCTTATAACACTTTCATTTGTTAGAGTTCCTATTGAAGAGTTTGTAATCAATTTGAGTTTTTTTGCGTAAACAAATATTTTCCCCTGACTTCTATTGTAGAGTTTTCTTTTTGGTCCCATTTTTATCGTGAGTACTTCTCCCTCTTTCTCAACCAATATGAACCGTTGAAGGTTGTCGTCGGTTTCAATCACCACTTTTTCTTCGGCAGATGGGATGATGACTACATCAAACAATACGGACAAATTGAGCGAATTAAAAGAACCCGTATTTCGAGTTTCTTTGGTTACATTTCCTGAACCAGATATGCCCAGCGGGTTGATATTGCAACATGATGCAGCAGATATTATTGTAAATAAAAATAGTAAAGTTCTCATAGCTAATTCTTTGTTTTAAATGTTTAATTTTATCATGAATATTACTCTTTGCAACACGATTAATTCATTCATTGCATAGATATTTGTGACAAAAGTATCCACTATCCTTTAATTTCATATCTCCAAATCGGCAAGTGGCAAAAATAGTTATAACAATCGTGTAAAAATAAGGTTGAGAGATTTTTATTATAAGCGGAATGATGATGAATAATAATGAGAAGTGGCGAGTTCGAAAAACGAACCGTTGGATTATTACTCTTTTAGCGGACAATTAGTTTCAGTGTATAACTATTTTCGCCCATGATTGCTTTACAAAAGTACAAACCACTTGCTAATCCGGGCAAATAGACCTCGATTTTTGTCTCATTATCAGCTTTTACAACGTGCTGAGAATAAGCAAGACGGCCATACACATCTCTTAATTCGATATCTAACGGACCAGATAGGAATGAATTGATGGAGATTGAAAATTGATTAAGCGCAGGGTTGGGGAACAGTTTTATGGAAAAATCTTGTCTCTTGTATGTCTCATCTGTGAGAATTGTTTCATCTATTAAAAGTAATTTTGAATCGATGTTGTGTTCATTTCCATCTTTGTAATTTGCAACACACAAATAGTACTTATTCTCTATTTGCAAAAAATCCCAGTCGGTTGCCCCATGTGTAAAAACATCGTGTATAGGGACAAATAAAGAACCATCCCATTTGTAAATTACAGAATTCAAATTGTAGTTGCTGTTATTGTCCTGATAATTGGCCACACAAAGAAAATGATGATTGTTTATACTAAAATACTCCCAGTCGAAAGCTCCAATAGTAGGTATTTGCTGATAAATAATAAATTGGGAACCATCCCATTTGAAAATTTTCGAATTTGTATTAAAGGAGTTCAAATCTCTTCCATTGGAGGTGGCAAGATAATAATCATTGTCGATAGAAAAACTTTCGATGCCAGTGGTCCCCATGGATGATAATACTTGAGCACTAACAAATTGATTCCCATCCCATTTAAATATTTCAGTGGATAATGAATAGGTATTGGCCACTGCTAAATAATGCAACGTATCATCAATCACAAATGCTTCCCAATCGGATGCGCCATGAGTTTGTATGTTTTGAATGGAATCAAATTGAGCACCATCCCACTTATATATCGTAGAGTATGAATTGTTATTCCCACTCTCATCGGATTGACTTGCAACTGCTAAAAACATTGTATCATTCATCGAAAATGCTTCCCAATCGTAGGCTGCGCAGGTAGGAATTTCTTGATATACAATCATACTGTCTCCGTTCCAAGTGTATATCACCGAATTGACCGAATAGGATGTTTGTGACTTGTAATTTGCAACGGCAAGAAAATGTTGCGAATTGATTGAAAAATATTCCCAATCTGATGCTCCTTTTGTCGACAGTTCCTGAAACAAAGAGAACTGGTTATTTCCCCATTTGTAAATTGCGGAATTTATTTCAACGCTGGTGTTGTTCTGATAATTTGCTAATGCAAGATAGGTAACCGAGCCTATTTTAAAACTTTTCCAATCGTTGGCGCCATTTGTTGGGATTGATTGAAAATCAGTTGCAAACTGTTGCGAAAAACATGCAGCTGTTCCTATGAGATTGATTATGAATGCCCAATAAATTATTTTTTTCAAATTTTTCATTTTAATTGAGCTTATTTGTCTGTGATCTGTTGTTTTACTTCTTGTGAATAATACCGTACAAATATAGAAAAAAATGTTGATTTTTGTTTGCTTAATTTGATTATAAGAAAATAAAAAAAAAGTCTTAAAATGGGATAGGTTGAGGTTTTTTACTTCACTAAAATATGCTCTGAATCTTTGCACTACGCAACATCATTTAAGTTTTTTTTTTTTTGCTTAAATAATTTTGTCACCAGTAATACTAAAATCAATAAAATAGACATCCCAATTAATATCCATTTCAACGAAGTAAATAAGCTGGTTAGTAGTACGATGTTTGGCATTTTTTGTGGAAAATAATAGACCATGGTAACTATTCCAATGTTTTCAAAACAATCTAAAAGAAAAATCAAAAGTGGAAACCACGAAAGTGGACTCTTTTTAGTGAGTTTGAAAACAAAAAAGGAAAGAAATAATGCATACACCATCGGATAAACGATGTCTACCGTTAACTCACCAATGGCATATTCTTTTAGACCTTCGTCACTATACGTTGACAATATGGTATATGCTTTTTCGGGTGAATAGGAAAATTGGAGATCTAAAGGAACAATGTTTTGATTTGTTTTGTAAACCAATGGAAATACAAAAAGGTTAAATACGATTATTAGTCCAAATAATATAAAAATGGACTTCCAAGTTGCCTTTTTGATTAGAAAATTTGAAATGGCCGTTGATATTTGCTTACCTGTTCCCATTTTTTTTAGTGTTCTCTTTTTTTTAATTTCTTATTATTTCTTTGAGAATCTCCATCTTTTATCACAATCAAAACATTGGTATGATTCCTTAAATATTGGGAACATTGCACCTAAAATAAAACATACAGTCACCGTGAGTATATTTGGTTCTTTTCGTTTTCCAATATTTTCAGACTGACAAAAAGGGCATCTGTTTTTATCGGATGTATCATCTAGGAGGATTGTTTCAATGTGTATTTCTTCCGTATTTTCACTGTTTATATATCCACCTTTTTTTAAAATATCCAATCCCTCTTCAAAATCACTTTCTTTAACCTGAAGTTTTACTCCTCCAATTGCA
>JBBRGJ010000228.1:0-4399 GCA_038240835.1 Bacteroidales bacterium
TTCAAAAAAATCAGATTACTAAATCATGGTTATCGAGCAAAGAGTTTTGTTAAATACGGCTTAGAGTATATCGCAGCAATACTGTTAAATGCTAATTCTCAGGACAATATCGGTATTTTTAGTTTTTTGTCATGTACTTAGAAGGTAAATAATAAAAAAAGCTCCTATTTCTAGGAGCTTTTTTTATTTATTTCATCTGTTCTCTAAGTTTCTCTTGTTGATAAATCCGAGTGTTTAACTGGTTGATATAAGATAAATCTCCTTTTATTTTGTAAATTTTATACGCCTTGTTTGACCACTCTAAGGCAGTTTCCAATTCGCCTTCCATTTCGGCAGCTAAAGCCATGTTGTGACATGCTCTTCCCGCGATTTTTTGATCTACAGAATTGGTGAGTTTTGCCCAAATTTTGGCAGCACCTTTCCAATCATTGAGTTTCACATATCTAACTGCCTCCTTAAACTGAGGATCTCCTTTGGAATAATAATACCGATTGACCCACACCCAATTTGGAGAAACTCTAACCGCAAACATTTCGCCTGCAAATTTTCCTGCATTGTTAATACACGATCTCTTTGAAGGTAGGTTTCTTAATGCCGCTGATTCTGTTGGCCCTTTTGCACGCCATCCTTGTTCGTCCATAAATACATCCTCGTCAATGATGCGTTTGTTTTTATAATCATAGATTCTCCAACCTGCATTTACTCTGATTTTTAAATCACTCCAAAATTCAATTTCACTAACATTTTGACCACCTCTTGAGACATTTTTAACGGTGGAACCTCCTGTGTGTCTCAGGTCAGAATCAAACGTTTCCAATGCAGCAATGGCATCTACATTGTATTTCTTGCAAAGATTCTCTATTTCCCCCCACTCAAGCGGAAGTGGAAATTGTTTCGTTCCCGTGCCTCTATAATCTTCGTTTGTTAATACGGTTGATTTAAAACGAGGAGAGTTGTTGAGTTTATTTGCACATCCATTTAATGTTGCATACGAAGCCTCCTTATCGGCAAAAATTGATTCACCCGTTAAAAAACCTTCCAATACATTACTCCATCTGTCTTGTTTTGAGGGAAGTGAGTGGTTTAACAACCCAATTGTGTTGATGTCTTGAGGAACATTTATCTGCGCTGGAATGAGTACTTGCACTTGTAACGATTTGGTTTTACAAGATGCAAAAAATAGCGTTAATAATATGATTGCTAGTGGGGTAGCGTGTCGGAAGTAAATTTTTCTCATAAATTATATTTTAAAAAGTTGCAAATAAAACCAAGAATCAAGCCATGTTTTTTATTCAGAATTGTTGTAACATAAAACAAAAGTAAATAAAAATTTATATCTTTGCTAAAACAATCTGTATTCTTTTAAATGAACAAACTAATATAATGTCTATGAAAAAAGTTTTATGTATACTTCTAGTTTTAACACAATATACTTTTTCTAATGCGCAAGATTCAAAATCCCATTTTTCAGCAATTCATTTTTCTTCTGTTTTCGAGAGTGTGAAAAATCTTAAAACTGGCTTTGGAACGAGTGTAGAAGGTGCTTATTTTTTGAACGATTGGTTTGGCGCTGGGGGCATTTTTAGATATAGCATCCACCCTTATACATACACAAATTTTGTTTCATCAGGCAATGCTGGTCAATTTGGTTTTACTGGAAATGCTTTTGTGATAAAAAAGTTTTTCGACGATAAAATTTCTCTAATTCCAAGCATCGGTGTGGGTTTTGCTACAACTTCGTTGCCAAAAGGGGTATTGACTAAATATGAACTCTTGGAAACCGCACCAGGTGTCTATTCCGAAGTTGAGACAAAAGTGGATGTTTCTGCAGCAAATGTAACCTCGTTTGTGTTCAATGTTTTTAGCGTAGACCTCAACTATCAGTTTAAACCTAATATGTCGGCAGGTGTTAAATTTGATTATCAAATTGCCGTTTCTAATAAATGGCCGAACGAAACATTGGGCGATTTTTTAAGCTTTGGAATTGGTTATACCTACTTCTTCGGAATAAAATAAAGGGAACAACATATTAATAAAAAGGTGGAGTATTTATTACTTCACCTTTTTTATTGTTGTGACTTTTCTAGTTAGTAGGGGAGTGTAAAACTGAATTTTGAACCCACTCCTAATTCACTTTTAACCCAGATTGTGCCTCCATGTTTATCAATAAACTCCTTGCATAATATCAAGCCTAATCCAGTTCCTGTTTCATTTTGTGTGCCTTCGGTTGAATAGTTCTCATCAATTTTAAACAACTTGTCAATTTTGTTTTCTGGAATTCCAACTCCATTATCAGCCACGGAAATTATTGCTTTGTGGTTTTCAATTTCTAGTGAGATCGTGATTTTACCGCCCAATCTGGTGAATTTTATGGCGTTCGAAATTAAGTTTCTCATCACTGTGTGAATCATCTCTTTATCCCCTTGCAATGGGCAGTATGTTGTGATGTTTTGAATGATTGTTATTGACTTCTGCTCAGCAATCTGATTAAAAAGAGTCGTAACTTCCCGAATAAAAGAACTTAATTCCATCGGTTCTGGTGTGAAGTTGATGCCGCCAGTTTGAGATTGTGCCCATTCCATTAAATTAGACAATAAGTTCATCGCTCGATTGGATGATTGTAAAATGATTTGAGAAAATTTCCCCACACTCTCATAATCTTGCTCCTGAACAGAATCAGTCATTAACTGACTAAATCCGATGATTGCATTAAATGGACTCTTTAAATCGTGCGCGATGATAGAAAAGAACTTGTCTTTGGATGCGTTGGTAATCTCTAATGATTTATTGCTTTCGTGAAGTTGAATTAATGTTTTGTCTAAAATTTGCTTCTCTTTAATTAACTGTCGTTGCAAATTGCTGATTTGACTATTGAGCTGATGCATCATTTTATTCTGTTCGTTGAGTTGCGAGGAGTTAATTCCGCCAAGAACCAATAACTGGTTATTCTTTTTGTATACAGTTGCCCAAATGGACGTGTTTACAGACGAGAAATCGCCAATAGTTAAGTATCCCTCAAATATCATAGAAGTTGTTTTTTCTATCGACAACAACTTCTCAAATGTTGGATTGATAAAGCTGTCACATGGCTCTCCTTTGAAAAATGTGCGCATAAGCTCGTTTGCAAATATTACTTCTCTTTCGGATGTGAACAAACCTACGCAAAACGAATTATTGCTTATAATAGATTGGCTAATCTCTTCAGGCCATTCAGCTAAAATAAATTGTATCGCTTTTTTATTCATCGATTAATGTAAAGAGTTTGCGGAATCTAATTTTTCATCGGAAACGAGAACAAATAATGGAATATTGATTTGTAACCATTCATAATATGGATAGATCTCTTTGTAGCTTTCGGGTGTAAATGACTCTTTTAATATTTCAATCCAACCATTAATTTGAGCAGCCCAATAGTTTGTTGTGAAACCATGACTTCTATAGGCTCTAAATACCCATAAAACTGTGTCAACCAAAACAATAGAATTTTTGATTTTCAAAATAGATAAGATAAAACGAACATGGTTTGCATGATTGTCTCTCATCATATCGAGGTTGGTTTTGCCTAGAAGCTCTTCTAAATCTGAGCGTTCCAGCATTTTTGTATTAATCATGTTGGTGATAAAGTCGGCTTTTGCTTCATATTCATTAGAAGCTTGAATACTTACTTGAGATAATTTCTCTGCTGAGTCTAATAATAGTTGTTTCATGATTGAAAATTTTGAATGAATAATTCTGCGCTTGTTAAATCGGGTTTGTAAACAACATTTTTGTGTTTCGATAATATCTCGTGTCCACCATGCAAAAATGCTTGACCTCCGACTAAAATGACCAACGAGGGAAACTCTTCCCGAATCTGTTGAATCATCTTTTCGAGCAGCGGGATATGGAAATAAAGGCTTACTGATACCGCTAGAATATCTGGGTTTATAGATTTTGAAAAAGAAATCAACTCATTCGTGGGAGTGTTCGCTCCAAGAAAATAGGAACTCCAACCATTTATTTCAAATACATCGCTAATCATTTTAATTCCTATTTGATGGTGCTCATTCTCAACACAAGCAACAATGGCTTTTTTGTTTGTTCTATTGTTTGAAATTAGTTCTGTGTAAAATTCGTTTAAAATAGATTCTATTATCGCTGAAGAAAGATGTTCGGTGGCAACTGTGATCTTGTTGTATTCCCATAATTCACCTATTTTGTATAAAGCATTTTTAAAAACAGTTTCATATAAATTGTAAATGGGAGTGTTGTTCTGTTTATAATCTTTAGCCATATTTAGACATACGTCCCTATCGCCAGCAATTAAATGCTTTAGAAAAGTTTCATGGTGGGAGATGCTAATATTGTCTATCATGCTTACATATCTTTAATGAATATACAAAAATAAGAATTTATTTTT
>JBBRGJ010000229.1:0-4283 GCA_038240835.1 Bacteroidales bacterium
GAAAAAGGGCTTACTTGTGTTGATATTTTTTGTAATTTCATGCCGAAAATTTTAATCAATTTATTTTGTTTTGTAGCACTAAATTAGGTGAAATTTTTAGGCGGAAAAACATTGTGTAAAATACTTATACACAATGTTTTAACCGCTTTTGTTCATAACTTTTCTGCGGATTTAAGGTACTACTATGATATTCATAAGATTTAAAAAACAGAAAATAGGACTAAAAAGTTCGAATTAAAAAAAAACAACAGGAACTAAATAATAATTCTCAAATAAACAGCGTTATTTTTATCTATTTCGCAGAGTTTTTTACACATTTCAACTAAAAATAGATTAAACAAACTTTTTTTTTAAATAAATTTGCCACAAAAAAACAACCAATAAAACCAACTCAATGAAAAAACTTCTATTGTCAATTGTTTTAGCTTTTATTACAATCGCCTCACTCCATGCCAACACTACTCCTCCGGACTCTTCCTTAGTAACAGAAAGCATTCGGAAAGATGCCATTCATTTATTTTTAGATTGCAACTATTGTGATTTCTCATACATTCGAAAAACCATCAATTGGGTAAATTTTGTAAGAGACAGCAAAGAGGCGCAAGTCCATTTATTGGTCACATACAGTTCCACGGGAAGTGGGGGGTCTGAATACGGACTCTTTTTTATTGGGCAAAAAGAGTTTAAAGGAATCAACGACACACTCAAAGTAAACACAGAACCTTCTGCTACCAGCGAAGAGGTAAGAACATTACTAACAAACAAAATGAAAGTTGGACTAATTCGATATGTATCAAAAACACCTCTTATAGATTATATATCAATTGATTACAAAAGTCCAGACGCAGAAAAAACAGTAATGAAAGACAAATGGAATTCATGGGTTTTTAGCTTAAATGGAAACGGCAATTTCAATGGTCAGTCTACGAGTTCTTCCATGTACTTTTCATCATCCATCAGTGCGAATCGAACCACAGAAGCATCAAAAGTCTCTTTTAGTTTGGGCAATTCATTTAACGAACAAAGATTCAAATTTGACAATGAAGAATATGTTGGCACCAATAAATCCTATTATTTCTCGCATCTATATGGTAAAAGTCTTTCCGAACATTGGTCAATTGGCGAGTATATAACATCGAACATATCTACCTATTCAAATCTCGACTTTGCCATCGGCATCAAGCCAGTAATAGAGTATAATGTATTTAAATATTCCGATTACAACCGACGGAAACTTTGTTTTACCTACACTATCGGACCCTCATTTTACGATTATGTGGACACTACTATTTTGTATAAGGAAAAAGAGGTCGTTGGTCGTCAAAATCTTTCTATAACCTACCAAACGATTCAAAAATGGGGAAATATTTACGTTTCCATAGACGGATCAACACTTTTAGGTGATTTTAAAAAAAACAGAGCAGATTTATACACATCTATAGAATGGAGAATTTTCAAAGGATTATCCTTTAATTTAAGCATGCAATATAGCATAGTCCGTGACCAAATTGGGTTACCCAAGGGAGAAGCCTCTAGAGACGAGGTATTATTGAGCATAAAACAGTTAGAAACCTCATACTCCACTTGGGTTAATTTTGGCATCCGTTACTCCTTTGGATCGATATACAACAATGTGGTAAATCCTAGATTTAATTAGTCGCTACAACATTTTCCCATTACTACAAATGCTTTAAATTTGACATTTTTACTTACCGAAAGCCACTAAGTTAAAATCAATAGAAATACGAAGCTGACAAATTGATTAATTAGGGTAAAAAAAGAGAATCCATCGTAAAAAACAATTTTTAGGATTTTAATCGAGAGAATAAGTGATAAATATCAATTTTTTTCAATTAGTTTGAGTTAGAATTATTATTATTCAATGTTTTTTTTTAAATTTGCGGTCACAATAATAATATATGACGTATATAATCGTTTAAAAACTTAGAAAAACAAATAAATTCAAAAATAACATGAAAAATAGATTATTTCAAACTGCTTTAATTCTTGTCGCAATTGTATTGAGTGTCTTTATTTATCGTAGTGTAATGCGTCCCGAAAAATTTAGAGTAATATACGAAACTCGTAGAGATGTTGTTATAGAAAAATTGAAAGACATTCGTACTGCTCAAATTGCTTACAAGAACACAAAAGGAATGTATGCAAATGATTTTGATCAGCTGATTAATTTCCTAACAGATGGAAAAATGGCAATTGTTGTTAAAACAGGAACTGTTCCTGATGATTTAACAGAACAACAAGCGTTAAAAAAAGGAATCATCAAAAGAGATACAGTTTTTGTAGATGCATTTACAGAAATCTTCAAAGACAAACCAAATATTGATGTTAAAGGATTGAAATACATTCCATTCTCTAACAATGAAATATTTGAAATGAAATCTGACACGGTTGAAAAAGGACGTATCAAAGTACCTGTATTTAGAGTTATTGCTCCTAAAACAGCTTTCTTGAAAGGAATTGATGCTGAACTAGCAAAAAACAGTAAAGGATTTTCTGGATTTTTCAATGCAATCCTTTTTGGAAGTTTACAAGAACAATTTCAAAAAGGACCAAAATACATCGATTTGATTATGGGTTCATTGGAAGAGCCATCAACCGATGGTAACTGGGAGTAACATAAACTTATGAGTATCGATATCAGCAAATTATTTGCGCATGAGCTATTGCCGCTCAACGACATAAAAACATGTAAGACAACCATCCGAATCACTTCGGGTGGTTTGTCTGTTTTCATGAACAACGGAGATCAGCTTGCGTATTGTGCCTCTTTTCAGTGGGCGCAAAGCAACGATGTTTCCCTTTTGGAAGAGGCATTAACAACCCTTCTCAAAGAGGAGCCCTTGTGCAATATCGACTTGAACCTCACAACCATTCTTTTGGATGATGAAGGATATGTATTTGTTCCTCAATCGTTATTTGACGAAAACGAACTCAACAGTTACTTAACACATCAAATTGCTCCCGAGAAGTTAGCTGAGTCAAAAGCAATTTTCACAATTGTCAACGAAATTGTCTGCATTAGCATTATTAACAAACAGTTATTCAACATTACGGAATCTCTGTTTCCCTATGCAACGATTGAAGCATACAACTCGGCATTTCTAAAAACAACGGCACCCACCAAAGCAAACACCTCTGATTTTCTTGGGCTGATTTCATTCCAAGGAGATTCGTTTGATTTGCAAGTAAAAAAACGTGGGCAACTTATCTTTTTCAATCGTTTTAAGTTTGCCACCAAAGAGGATTTTATCTATTTCTTGATGATGACCGTGCAGCAGTTAGAAATCAAACCTTCCACCATTGAATTATTTGTAATTGGGAAAATAGATTCAAAATCTGCCCTTTACTCCTTAATGAATACCTACTTCCCTTCCGTGGAACTAATTAAATCCGAAGCAGAAGTAGCTTGGGATTTCCACCGTTACTTTGTTGAACAAAAATATTAAAAATAAGTGAGAATTATCAGTGGTGCTCATAGGGGCAAACGCATAGTCGCGCCAGACTCTTTGCCTGTTAGACCAACAACAGACATGGCAAAAGAGAGTATATTCAATATACTCAACAACTATTTCTACTTTGATGCAATTGAAGTATTAGATCTATTTGCAGGCACAGGTAACATTAGCTACGAGTTTGCAGCTCGTGGCGCTGTGCATGTATTAGCGGTTGATATAAGTCCGAAATGCGTAGATTTTATCGCCAAAACGGCAAAAAGTTTAGATTTCGCAAACCTGACCGTGATCAAAGCTGAAGCATTTCAGTACTTAAAAACCACAGGGCGTAAATTTAATGTCATATTTGCCGATCCTCCTTATGACATGGATAAAATTCCTGCACTTCCTGATAAAATATTCGAACGAAAATTATTAAAAGAAGATGGTTGGTTTGTATTAGAACATTCCGACAAACAAGATTTCAAAGATCATCCAAATTTCTACGAAACCCGAAAATATGGACGTGTTCATTTTACAGCTTTTATCAATGTTCCTGAAAAAGAAGAAACAACCGATGAAATTTTATAACTAGACATACTTTTACACAAAAAATGCAGAACTGATGTTCTGCATTTTTTGTATTTCCTTAAATCCGCAACCAAAATAGCATTATAACAAGATTTTGCGAAAAACTAAAAACCACCTTGCTTCGAAGAGCTTATTTTTGATTAATACTTTTGTCTTGATACAAAAGTATTCAAAAAATCAAGACTTCGCCAAAAAAGCTAAAAAACAGATAATTTTGCTGAACGAGCCAAGCAATGGGAT
>JBBRGJ010000230.1:0-4274 GCA_038240835.1 Bacteroidales bacterium
TTTTTGACTTCTAACTCCTCAAAATTTTCCAGAAGCAAACCTAAAACGCTAAAATTGCCATTTGATTTTTGGTTATTGATAAATGGCCCATTTTTAACATAAAAAGTTTTCAACCGATTGTTAATAGTAAAATACTGTTAATCAGGGTGTTGAATATTTTTTGCATTCAAAACGTAACTTTTTGATCCGTTTTACGATATAAAAGTTATCAACAAGTGGTAAAAAGTGGTAAAAAGTGGATATTTTTGTACTGTTTTTAACCGGAAATGCAAAAAAGTGGGATTATGATTAGTTTAATGGGTGAGTATGAATGCCGAATTGACGCAAAAGGGCGGGTAATGATGCCTGTTGCGCTCAAGAAGCAACTCCCTACCGAGCAATCGGGTGCTTTTGTCATGAACCGCGGTTTCGAAAAATGTTTGGTGATTTATCCTAAGAACGAGTGGGATGTAATCAGCGACGAGTTGAACAAGTTGAATTTATACAGCAAGAAGAATCGTGATTTTTTTCGCTACTTCATGCGAGGAGCTACTCAGATTGAGATGGATGCCAATGGCAGATTTCTCATTCCACGCTCATTGCTTGATTATGCTGGAGTGGAGCAAGATTTAGTGCTTTTTGCGTATTCTAACCGAATTGAAGTTTGGAATAAATCAACTTACGAAAACCTGTTAACCGACGAACCGGATGATTTTGCAAATTTGGCTGAAGATGTAATGGTAAACAAAAATATAGGAGGCACTACCACTGAACACATATCATAACCCAGTTTTCTTAGCCGAATGCATCGAGGGATTAAATATTCACCCCGAAGGTATTTTTGTGGATGTTACTTTCGGTGGAGGTGGCCATTCGCGTGAAATTATGCGTCATCTAAATCAGGGAAGATTGATTGCCTTTGATCAAGATGAGGACGCAAAAGAGAATTTGATTGAAGACGATCGGTTTACTTTTGTAGGCAGCAATTTTAGTCGCCTCTCTAGCTTTTTAAAGTTTTACCAAGCGCATCCTTGCGATGGTATTTTAGCCGATTTAGGTGTTTCATCGCATCAGTTTGATGTTCCCGAACGTGGTTTTTCAATCCGTTTCGACGGCCCATTTGATCTTCGCATGGATACTCGCAAAGGGGTTACGGCTGCCGATTATGTTGCCACTGTAGAGGAACGTGATTTAGCGATGGTCTTTTTTAAATATGGTGAGTTGCCAAATGCTCGTAAGATTGCTGGAAAAATAGTGGCAGCACGAACAAATAAATCGATGCAGACGGTATTTGAATTTAAAGAAGTATTGGCTTCGCTAGCGCCTCGTGGCAAAGAGAATAGTTTTTATGCTCGAGTTTTTCAGGCTTTGCGCATCGAAATAAATCAAGAGATGAGCACGTTGGGTGAGTTTTTAACTCAATCGATCGAGTGTTTAAAACCTGGTGGAAGGTTGGTGGTGATTTCATATCACTCGCTGGAAGATAGATTGGTGAAAAATATCATGAAATCGGGAAATTTAGAAGGAGTTCTTGAGAAAGATTTTTATGGAAACCCTCTTACTCCTTTCAATATGATTACCCGTAAACCAATGGTTCCATCGGAACAAGAAATTGAGCTTAATTCAAGGGCAAGAAGTGCGAAGTTGCGAATTGCTGAAAAAAGATAGGTATGGCGAATAGATTTAAAAAAATAATAGAAGAGACCCCCGAAGCGGAACCTGAGGTAATACAGCCAAAGGAAGAACAACCGAAAGAGGAGCCCCAAAAGCGTAAACCGATGAATTCGCATGTTAAAAATGTGGCCAGCGGTTACCGCGATTTTTTTGGAGGTGATTTTCTGACGAAAGAGGTGGTTTTGAAACAACTGCCATTTTTCTTTCTATTGTTTCTTTTGGTGGTCGCTTACATATATAATAACAATTTGGCTGAAAAGAATTTGATGAAGATCGAACGGACCAAAAAAGAACTTATCGAACTTAGATATGAGTACATCTCAAGCAAAGCAGATATGATGGATAGTTTGAAACAATCGATGGTGCAAAAAAAATTAGAGGCATTAGGAATTAAAGAACCTGCAAATCCTCCACATAAAATATATATCAACACGACTAAAGAGGAAAAAAAGTAACATGGGAACGGTAAGAAATGATATCTTATTTAGAGCTTACGTAATTTACGTTATTGTGCTGATTATGGCCTTGATCATCGTGGTTAGAATGTTCTCACTGATTTTTGTCAATGGGGAAGAATTCAGAGAGATGGCTGAGGAGAACCTAATTCGCGAACGTACATTGGAAGCATCTCGAGGAAATATCTATTCCGACGACGGCAGTTTGCTTGCCACCTCGGTGCCGGTGTTTGATATTTACTGGGATGCTGTAACGGTGAACAAAGATACATTTAACAACAATGTAGATGAGCTGTCTAAAGATCTCTCCTTATTATTTAAAGATAAATCTGAATTAGAATATAAGAGTTACCTCAGACGAAATTTTGCTTCCAAAAATAGATATACACTCATTCGTCGGTCTGATTTGCGAAGAGAGGATAATCAAGTTTCCTATACTATTTTAAAAAGATTGAGGGAGTTTCCTATTTTCCGTTTAGGAAAAAACCGAGGGGGATTGATTGTCGAAAAGAAAGACGTTCGTAGAATGCCTTACAAACTTCTTGCTTCGAGAACCATCGGGTACGAGCGAAAAATTAAACTTAAAAACGGAAAAGATACTGGCTATTATGTTGGGCTAGAAGGTGCTTACAGTTCGTATTTGCAAGGAATAAATGGCAAAAGAATCGAACAACGCATTAGAGGCGGTTTTTGGATGCCTATTTCCGACGAAGATCAGGTAGATCCACAAAATGGAAAAGATGTTTATACAAATATAAATATTGATTTTCAAGGAGTTGCCACGCACGCATTGATGAAACAACTTGATTCGACCAAAGCGGAACATGGAACGGTAATTCTGATGGAGGTTGAAACGGGTTTTATTAAAGCCATTGCCAATTTATCCAGACACAAAGATGGCTCGTATGGGGAAGATATGAACTACGCTGTATGGGAAAGTGCCGAACCTGGTTCTACGTTCAAATTGGCTTCTTTGCTCGCTGTTTTAGAAGATGGCAGATTTGATACAAACGCCATTGTCCCAACAGGAAAAATCAAGTATGGCGAACGTATTATGAAAGATTCTCACGAAGGAGGATATGGAAATGTTTCACTGAAAAAAGCATTTGAAGTCTCTTCCAATGTTGGAATTTCAAACCTTGTTGTGAGAGCGTTTGCCGGAAGAGAGCAAGTGTATGTAGATTTGTTGAGAAAAATGGGAATTGGTCAATACCTGAATCTTGAAATTCCAGGTGAGGGAATTCCATTTATAAAAGATCCAAAATCTCGAAGAGATGCCAACAATAGAAACCCTTGGAATACGACCACGTTGCCTTATATGTCCATCGGTTACGAAATTCAAGTTACGCCTCTTCATATTCTGTTGATGTACAACACAGTAGCTAACAATGGTCGGTTGGTGAAACCACAATTTGTTAGACAGATTAAAAACATTGGCGAAGTGGTGAAAAAGAACGAACCCATTGTTCTTATCGAAAAAATATGTTCTCAAAAAACCATCGACAAAGCAAAAGATTGCTTGGAGGGTGTAGTGACTAATGGAACTGCCAAAAAGATGTTCAATACCTTGTATAGCATTGCTGGAAAAACTGGAACGGCACAAATTGCTAGCAAAGGCGGATATGGAAACGATCCAAAAGGGGGTAAAAAAGTGAGAACCATCGATTATAAAGCTTCGTTTGTGGGTTATTTCCCTGCGAATAAACCAAAATATTCTTGCATCGTTGTCATCAATAAACCGAAACAAAAAGGGTTTTATGGAGGAGAAATTGCAGCACCTGTTTTTAAAGAAATTGCCGATAAAGTCTACTCTAGCGAAATTGACATCAGACAGGATATGCCCGATTCAATTCGCAACAAAAACTTACCCTTGGTTAGATTTGGAAAACAGAGTGAGTTGAAAACCATCTATCAAACGGTAAAATTCAACACATTGTCTTACGACTCCTATTCGGAATGGGTTTCGGCAGAGCAAGTTTCGGGAAGAGCTATTCGTATGGAGAAAAAGTTGATCGACCCACGAAAGGTTCCAAACGTAATTGGCATGGGCGTTCGTGATGCAGTCTATCTTTTGGAGAAAAATGGGTGTTATGTGACAATCTCTGGTAGAGGATCGGTTATTTCTCAATCGGTGAAAGCGGGAACTCCTATTAAAAAGGGATTACG
>JBBRGJ010000231.1:0-4134 GCA_038240835.1 Bacteroidales bacterium
TAAACGCTATTTCCATTATAGATATACATAAAATCATAATTTGTCTCCAAGGCGAACTGCGAAAAAGACAAAGTAATCTGACTTGCATCAGGCACTTCAATTAAATATAATTTTCTATTATCCACAGTATAATTTGCTGTAGTTCCACCATCATCGGTAAAAACTCCCGTAGGTGTATTATAAGTAGTGGTAGGAGTTGTATTGTTTACTTGTTTAAAATAGTAATCCCAGTTCCAATGTGGACCAGGATCGGTGTGATCGTTGCCAGGAAAATGTTGATGACCTTTAATTCTTGTGCAAGAACCTTCTGCGCCCAAAGAGTGAATGCCATAATCGAGTGCAGTTCCATCATCGAGGGTATCGCGGTAGAACATTCTTAAAGGGGAAATTCCATAACCACTAGCGCAAATATCACGAATTAAAGCTGCCGATGACTGATACATAGCGACTGTAAAATAATTTTGCACAGGTTCAATGGCTTCATGTTCAAGACCAATAGCGTAAGGATTTTCGTTGCGAACATGCCACGCTTTATTCGCTTCAAGCACCATTTGAGTAATTTGTCCATCGGAAGAGCGCAAACAATAGTGAGCACTTGATGCAGCATCACAGTTTTTGAACCACGAAATACAACCCGCATACGAGCCAGCGGTGTAATGCACAGCCACGGCAGAGATAGAAGTGTTTCTGCCTACCGAATAATTGCAACTTGCGGCAGCATTCCAAATAGCGGGACCATAATCAGCAGATTCGATATTTTTAGAATTAGCTGGCTTAGAAATAGTAGTCGGTTTAAATTGAAAATTATCTTTTGTTTTCACCCCATCATTTTCAATTTTAACAAATGAAGAGGACAAAACGGGATAGTTATCCCCAAAAACATTCGCTAAATTTAGGTTATAAATAGGGAAATTGTATTTACTGGCATTCTGTGGATTGTTCAAAAAATCAAAAACACCATAGAGAAAAGTATTCATGGCGTAATCGTTTTGGATATCATTCTCCAGCGGCAATTCGCATAAATCAACCAATACAGGGATATATTTATCGATAGATTTGGCTGATATCATTTTCTGCTGAGCAATTTTTGTAAAAGCAATTGCATACGCCATCACATTATCATCTGGATTAGTGATAATCCGATCGATGGAGATATTGGACAACATAGATACTTTTTTAAGATTATCTCGAAAATAGTTTTGTCCATCCAAGGTCAGTCCCATTATGCCATAAGTTCTAGGCATTCCAACGCCAGCATCATCAGTAGTTTTAGTAAAACTACGGTGAGTGAAACGGGTATTACAAAACGAAATAGCTTCCAAAATTCCCCGTGGAATAGCTGGGTTTTGCACATACGCTTTGTCGAAAGAGCTTTGGACCATCTTAAAAGACAGATTCAAATGTGCTTCCACTTCTGCATTCATGGCTTTTTCTGAAATAAATTGATCTCCGTTTTGAGCATTTACAGCACACCCAAAAACCATCAACACCGCTACTAAAAAAGAGCTTAAAGTTGTTTTCATATAAATTGTTTTTAATATCCCCCTATAATCAATCCCACAAATATAAAACAAAATTTTTAATAAATTATGGATTCAAGTCTAAACAGAAGAAATATTTTCTTGTTTTTTAAGATGTTTTTAACGAATAGTGAGCAAAATTAGAAGCCAAAAATCATCAGAATGGAAAAAATGGGTGAATTTTGGAAGATTTTCACCAAGCGATTTGGGAAGTTAGTAAACTTAGTAAAACCCCACTCCCGAAAAACGACCAAATCGTGAAATCCGCAAAACTAATAAAACCCCACTCCCGAAAAATAAATCCGCGGCGGCGGGTTTATTTTTGTATTTTTTTTCGCGGATTCTCGAAAAACCACCAAATCGTGAAATTTGATATAATCCATACCATTAAATACGATTTGTTGTTTTTCGGAACCAACCTCCCCTGAAATGGGAGGAGCGACTGGGTGAGTTTTGTTTTAGAAGTTTTAGAGGAATTAGAAGCCAAAAACCATCAGGGTGGAAAAATGGGTGAATTTGGAAGATTACAAAAGCAAAAAAAAGGATCTGGGCAAAATGAAAAAACAATTTGCGATGCGTGAACGAGGAAGCTCTCTTTTTTAGTTTTTTGCGCTGCAGATGCGAAGAGTTGTCCCGTAAAATAAACAAATCAATAATCCTTTGCTGTAATAAACGAATTTAAGGATTTGTTTATTTTCCGTGGATCCTCGGAAAAAGACGATACGTCGTATTCAAAAAAAAATAATGATTAGATAAGACGTCTCTTTTTTCCGGGATGAGGTCAACGAAGGAGCGAACTTGTTTTTTTTTGCAATCATTTCATAGGTGAAATCAACTAAAAATCAAACGGATTAAAAAAAGAACCTAGCAAACACATAACTTAAAGTCATCTATTCACTAGGTTGTACTTGTGGTCACAATTTCAGGAAGTTGCAACTTATTTATTGATTTTAATCCTTTTTAGAAACTATATTTTACACCCATTCCTACCGAAATAAAATCAAGAGGGAGTGAGGATTTCAGACGTTTTTGAGATTTGTTTGCATCCACCATTCCAGCACTATTATGTTTGTAATTATCTTCGTATTCTGTCAACATTTCGTAGGGTTTTATCGACTCATAAACATTGTTTCCATCATTATCTAATGCTTTGTTTAAATGCTTTTTTTCGGGAGCCCAAGAGCAATTTGCATAAGATATTTCGCCATAAATGGACCATTTTGGACAAAAGTTATAATCCATTCCCAGTTTTCCTGAGAACCCAAACTGACTTCCACCGCTGGAGGTATAACGGCGCAAATAATCGCTGTTATCGGTTGTAATCTCCTCGTTAAGCACATTACTAAATCCAACATAAGCTCCTAGACCAATGTAAGGATTAAACTTTTCAAATCCTCCGTTGATTACAAAACTTGGATTGATAAAAGCATAATTTAAGGTCATTTCTGTAGATTTTGCATAGGTAACTGTTGAACTATATATCTGATTATCTACAGTTTGACTAGAGCCGAAATGATATCCTGTGGAAATCTCGAAGGCTACATTTTTGTTCAAATAATAACCAATGGCAAGTTGGGGGGATAGACCATTTGAGAGTTGATAATCAACCGATTTATACGAGGTACTGGTTGCAGAGGCTTCTGTAATTTTTTGCATTCCAGAAGTTGACGGCATTTGCATGGAATAATTTGCTCCTGTTTTTACATACAAATGTTGGGCTTGGATTGTACATCCGCAAACTACAAGTCCAATTAATGTGATAATTTTAATTTTCATATTTTTCTACTTTCTTAAAAGTTATATCTAATTCCAACGTTAATTTTAAGACTGCTCAATGGCACATTTATTTTAGCCGCTTTATTGGATAAATCATTTGACAAATCGCTGCTATTCCAGCTATCTACAAATTCAGTTTTCTTTGATTTTTCGGTCAATTTAGAGAGCTGATCTGTTCCAGTGGCATCGGTATATTCGGTGATTTCGGAGGTAGTAGGCGCATAATTCATTTGCACCATTTCGAGTTCGCCAAATAGGGAAAAGTTGTTTTTCAGTGGTTTGCTAATTCCTAAAGTGGCATTTAATCCCCATGGCATTCCACCCGAAATTTCAGTTTTCCGATGTCCTTCATCGTTCACATTTTCCGACAGCATCTCCATTTTTGGCGAAATACCAATCACCACTCCTACCCTAGCGTATGGCTTAAAATCGCTAACGGTGGTTGCAAAAACCAATTGAGGATTTATCCACATCCAACTGCATTTTATGCTCATATCTGCTCGATAAGTTTTGTATGTAAGTGGATTGATGTATGTATTTTCGTTGGTTCTGGCAATTCCAAAGTGCGAACCAAAACCAAGTTCAGCCCCAATTTTTTGATTAAACATATATCCAACAGAGGCAAATGGACCAGCTCCGTAACCAAAGTTTGAGTTTTTAGAAGTAACTTCAGTTCCAGTGGTAGACATAAGCAATTCGTGATACGATTCGTTCGAAGAGTAAGTCCAAGGCCATCCAAAAGCCATGCTACCTCCCACTTTTCCATACAATCCTTGTGCATGGATATTTACTGAACAAATTAAGACAGTAAACAAGATTAAACTTTTATTTTTCATAT
>JBBRGJ010000232.1:0-4118 GCA_038240835.1 Bacteroidales bacterium
TAAAAGCAGAAAGTATTTTACAATAAAAAAAACTGGCAGAACCAATCCACTTTTAAATAAAGAATTGTACTTTTCTTTTTTCAAAAAGAAAAGTGGATAGGCCATTAATATAAGTTCAATGTATGGGAATTTTGCACTAAATCTCCCATTGTAATTGAACCATACAATGCTTATTATTGCAAGAAATATAGGCAACCCGAATTTGAAGGTTGTTGAATTAAAAAATGATGTTTTTATCTCATTCTGGAATTCTGGATTTGATTTGCCTAAACCAGAAATTTTGAGATATTTGTTCAATAGGAGATTTGATATTTTCTTAATAGCCCATCCCGAAATTGGTGACAACAAACGAACGGGAACTCCTTCTTTTGCTAAAATTGGGGTAATAGTCATATTGTATAATTGTCCTGCTAAAGTTGTAAAATGAGCTTTTAGTTTTGCCACACCCATTTTATCTAAATTTTCTGCTTGATTCATTTTAACAGAATCAACTACTGATTTAATCAAATGGCTGCAAAATAACAAAAGTGTTGCTTTTTTTACATAAGGAATTGTTTTTGTTAAACTATAAAGTTTATAAGTCCAATGATTTTTTGGATTAATTGTCGATTTATCAATCTTCAAAGGAGCAGATGCTTGAACAAAATCATCTGCAACTTTATTATTGCTTTTCTGTTGTGGAGGGTTTTTAAATTGTATCTTCGTTTCGCATGAATTACATTTAACAACAGCTGGATAACTCAGTATTTTTGAGAAATCAATTTTTAGCCCTTTTTTGCATTTTGGACAAGGTATTGTTTTGATGTTGGGAGTCAAAGTGTCAGAGCCTGTTTTAGCTTCGGAAATACTATTTAAAGGATCTTTAAACATCGGATTTAATAGTTTGTATTTTTTCGAACACTTTGGACAAGCTACCACAACCTCATTTTGATTTGGCATTTTTGCAAAGTCCACTCTGAATTTTGCACCACAATTTTCATCTTTGCAGGTTATTATTTTTTCCATTCTTTTTAAAAATTAAAATTTAAAACACATCATCGTCCATATCAAAATCATTGTCATCATCAGAATCAACAATATAGCTATCAGCACACCCATCATTATCAGTATCAACGGCTAGTACATCTGCATCGCCATCGCCATCTGTATCATATGCTACAGCATCAACATCGCCATCACCATCAATATCATATGCAACGGCATCCAACTCGCCATCACCATCTGTATCATACGCTATAGCATCGATAACTCCGTCATCATCAACATCATAAGCTACAGCATCTTCAATTCCATCTTCATTGGAATCAATAGAAATTGCATCTAGTATTCCATCATTATTTAAATCGAATGTTCCCATTTTTTTATTTTTTTTTATTTTGTATTTTGTATTTTGTATCTTTATTACATGCAACAATACCTTAATTATCTCATCATATTGGTTTTTTAATACAATGAGATAATTTTAAGAGTTAGTTGCTATGTTTAAACTGATTATGTGTTGGTTTAACACCTTCACATTTGCATTTTTTTCCAGCTAAACCGTCATCATATCCTTGCTCCCACTCAGACCTACATTGACTTACATCCGATTGATGGTTTGCATTACGTAACACAGTCCAAGTATGCTCGGCATCGAGTTTGTCCTCTTTATTTTTTCCAGAATTATACCCATCATTATAAGCATAATTTGAAGGGATGTCAGTGCAATCAACGCTGCATCCTGTAAACAATAGGGATAAACCGAACATTGCTGTAAAAAGAATAATTACTTTCATTTTTGTTTGTTTTAAAGAGTTATTAAATTATTAGTTGTTTTATATTATTTTCTTGTGTCTACAATTACATTCCCTGCTTCATCGTATTTTACATAACCTTTTTCTTTGCCATGTTCATAAAAAGCTTCCATTTTTTTTGCACCAGAGGGATACTGTGTCAACCTTCTTCCATGCCATACTTTATCGCCTTTAGCTTTAATATAATATTCATCCATTGTTTTGTATCCACCAGGTAATTCTCCATAAGTAGTTTTAATTTCAGGATTTGACGGGTTTTCGGAAGACTCAATTTGACTTGTCTTTCCCGATTGAGTTCTGTCTTTTTCCTTATTGCTACACCCTTGTAAACCTAAACATATAAATGCTGAAATTAAAAGAAATAAATTTGTTTTTTTCATTGTATTTTTTGTTTTATTCTTCTTGCTCATAAATCTTCTCTGCCGTTTGGCACACAAGTCGGATTCTACTTAGTTTTTATGGGATCTGGATTCCATTTAATCAACTATTTCAGAAAAAACAGATACTTTCTTGTTATTATTTTGCACGTTTCCATTTTCCTGATTGAGACTCATATGCACAAGTTTTTGAGCAGTATTGATCGCCATTGTCACTTTCTGGCTGGTATTGCTCACCACCTACAGTCATCCATCCTTTGCCTGTATAATTTTTCCCACATTTAAGACATGTATGAGAGCTACCCGATGTTGTTGACCCAGATAAAGAAGTACTACTAGATTTTTTTCCAGAACACCCAACTTGTAAAAAGGACAAACTTGCAATTGCAAGAATCATTACTCCATTAATTAATTTGTTTCTCATATTTTTTTATTGTTTTATTTTTCCTACTCATTAAGCTTTTCGGATTCCGCTGTTTATGTTTTCTTATTTTTTTACCGGTTTCTTCACTGCAGGTTTTGCACCTTGTGATGTTGCCAAAACCCATTTGGTGCCATTGAATTTGTATTTTATTGAAGAAATACGTTTTTCTTCTTTTGTTCTGTTAATTTGAAATTCGGTATTGTTTATCCATTTTACAGAATCAATAAACCACAATTCAGTGGATGGCTTCAAATCAAATTCAACCTTGATTTGTTCGATATTTGTAATACTTGATATCTTTATTTCTGGTTCATATTGCTCAAAAGACATTTTACATACTTCGATAAACGTGTTATTATCTGGGGAGAAAATGGGCACGGAAAAAAGAGTATTTTTTGTTCCATTTTTTTTGTTTATCAAAATGTATTTCACATCTGAATAAAATTCAGACTGATGAACCACTTCAGTTTTTAATAAATAAAATTTTCCATTACAAACATAATCTATTATTAAAAAACTACTTTGCAAAAATGCTGTATCTAATATACCAGTTTCAGGATTTTCCATCTTAATAACTTCATTTTCCGATAATTCAGCTTTTTTATTGTTGACAAATATCATATATTCTCCATTATCTAATTTCATCATCAGCGTATCTCCAAAACGTTTCGCGAAATCACTCACTCCTGGTTGTGCCAATAACTGGGCCTCCTTGGGTATAGTTTCTGCATCATCTGTTTGTCCATTCACCCCCACACTCATGGCTACAAAAGCCAATAAAAATAGTAGTTTAAATTTTTTCATATTCAAGTATTTTTTTTAATTTTTCTATTTATACCCCTATTAGTAATCCCAAGAAGCAAAAGGTTAACGAAAAATGTAATTATTTTTTAAAATAATTTGCAATTGGCTTGTTTTTAGGGTATTAAAATTTGAAAATTTTATTTTTTTTTATTTTTTTCAAAATAATTATTATTTTTTGTTACTTTTATATCGAAAAAACATATTGAAATGGCATTACCAATAAATATTTCCGAATTAATTCACGGCAAAGTAGTCGAATGGGAACGTCTGGAGTTTAAAGAAGGATGGAATCCGGAAGCTGTTTTGCATTCGGTTTGTGCGTTAGAACAGGCAATAAGCAATGCCGTTTATCATAAAAGTTACGCGGAAGAAAAACCTATAGAAATTCAAATTTTTACCGATTTCAATAATCACATAAGACCACTGATTGAAGAAGGCATTATTGAAATGACCATTCCTGATAAACCAAATAGACGTTTTCAAAAGTATCAACTAACGCGCAAAGGGCGGAAGCATTCTAATCGATAATTGATATTCGATTTGTTACAACGGATGATTTTTTTTGTATCTTTACTCACTAAAACCAAATAAAATGGAAGCCGTATCTTATAGAAATGAACTAAAAACCACTTTTGCCGACATTCGGGTAGTCTCTTTTGAAGAGAAAAAAAGTTCGTTGTTGCAAGAAGAACAAGTAAATGCTTTTCTAGATGCAATTAT
>JBBRGJ010000233.1:0-4094 GCA_038240835.1 Bacteroidales bacterium
AAGTCACAGTGGGAAAAAACAAACTCAGCCGATTTGCCGAAAATCTTACCTTCAAAAACCTATTTCAGTATCAATACGAAGATCTAAAGCACCCAGAAGCATTTCCGCTAAAGGGAAAATGGCGGGCTGATTATTTCAAAAATGATCACCCAATTATTATAGAAGTAGGTTGCGGAAAAGGCGATTATACCACCGGATTAGCATCCATGTATCCCGAAAAGAATTTTATTGGGTTCGATCGTCAAGGTGCCAGATTGTGGCGCGGTTGCCGCAATGCCATTGAAAATAATTTGGACAATGCAGCTTTTGTCCGTACCAACATTCAATTTATCGAACACTTTTTTGCTCCAGGAGAAGTGGATGAGATTTGGGTAACTTTTCCCGATCCTCAACCCAGTAAACCAAACCACCGCAAGCGACTTACTTCGCCAACGTTTCTGAAACGTTATGCCAACATCCTAAAACCCGATGGAATCATGCACTTGAAAACGGATAGCGACTTCTTCTTCGAATTCACCTTGGAGACCATTGCTGAAGGAAATCATGAAATTATATTTAAATCTCACGATCTTTATGCCGATGAGGTCAAGGATGATGTGAGCAAAATTCAGACTTATTACGAAAAGATGTGGCTCGAACAAGGGCTGAAAATCAAATATGTACGTTTTAAAATTAATCGTGCAACGTTATGATTAACGACTCTTTCTTTGGGAATGTAATCGACATCGTAAAACAGATTCCCGTGGGAAGAGTAACCACGTATGGCGCCATTGCCCGTTGTTTGGGAACGCCAAAATCTTCCAGAATGGTGGGTTGGGCATTGAATAATTCCAAATTCCGTTTGGATGAAGTTCCTGCGCACCGTGTGGTAAACAAAGCCGGATTATTGACAGGCAAAATTCACTTCGGAACCAACAACACCATGCAATCACTGCTCGAAGCAGAAGGCATTGTGGTGAAAGATAATCAGATTGTGAA
Source organism: Bacteroidales bacterium (assembly GCA_038240835.1). Classification (GTDB taxonomy): domain Bacteria; phylum Bacteroidota; class Bacteroidia; order Bacteroidales; family WCHB1-69; genus JBAXTE01. The sequence continues at coordinate 979 of JBBRGJ010000233.1, forward strand.
GTTGGAGGATTATTTTTGGGATCCGTTTAAGCAGCTGTGCGAAGTCTGAGACTTCGCACCCTAGTCTGAGACTTCGCACAACTACTAAAAAGAAACTTTTGCAAATGTTCCGAAATATAATAGGAGTAATTTAAAAAAATCAACCGTATGACAAACAGAATTAATAAATCATTTTTGCTCACCATCACATCTTCTTTATTAATAGTATTAGGCGTTTTCTTGCCATTTATTAAATTGAAGATTAATATTGTGTTTATGGGGATTTCAAATGCTCAAGAAGTAGTGGTAGATTACTGGAATCATGGTGATGGCGACGGGAAATACCTGCTGATGGTAGCATGTATATCTTTGGTATTTGCTTTTATGCAGAAATATAAATGGTTGTGGATTCCCGCTACAATATATACGGGTGTCATTATTTATTCCATTGTGAATTCGATGATGAGTGCCTCTTCCATGGCTAAAGGACCGTATGCCGAAATGGCCAAATCGCTGATGCAAAACATCAAAGTTTCCATTATTCCACGCGAAGGACTCTTCTTGCTGGTTGCCGGCTTGGTGTTGTTGTGGGTAGTGGCAGTTCTTGGGGTGAAACTGCAAAAAAGAATGAAATTAGCAATCGATCCCAATTCTCTTTAATGAACTCCGTTGAACGATCCCGATAATTTTCGTGACTGCAACTTCATAGCTAATGATTTTCTCAAAAAACTTCATATCTTTGCCATCAAATTTATCCAACAAAATGCGCAAACACCTCCTTTTCCTCCTGTTGCTTTTAGTTTGGCTTTTGCCTGGGTCGGAGGCGGCAGTGTGGACTTGTCCGCTTTGGTAGAAGAAGTGGAGGGGAATAATAATTAAAATTCGTATGCTAATATCTGAGGTTTTCAAATATCAATAATAAACTTAAAGTAGAAGATGGACTTTAATCAATTAATTCAAGCGTTGCAGTTGACACATAATCAATTGCTTCAAAATTCAGTAAAAGCGGTAAATGTAAATCTGTCATTACGCAATTGGATTTTTGGTCTTTATATTGTTGAGTTTGAACAAAACGGTGATGATCGGGCACAATATGGAATACAATTGTTGCAAAATTTAGCCAAATCACTTTCCCTTAAAGGTCTTACAGCTCCAGAATTGTCGAGATGTAGACAGTTTTATGGTGTTTATCCAAAAATTCTTGGGTTGATAACCCAAAAATCATTCGATTCAAATTTAAAGTTGTATTTGTCTGGTTTTGACAATAGAACAATTCTTGGGTTGCCAACCCAAGAATTGAATGACGTTGATTTTGAATACCATTCGAAAATTATTCAGTCAATTTCGTATACTCATTTTGTTGAATTAATTAAAATTGAGGATAAGATAAAAAGGAGGTTTTTTGAAATGCTTATTCTTAAAACTCAACCTTCAGTTAAGGAATTAAAAAGACAAATACACTCTCTTACATTTGAGAGACTTGGTTTGTCGGGGAATAAAGAGCTTGGATTAGAGCAATTACAAAATAAAATCACACCTGTAGAAAATAAAGATTTGATTAAATCTCATTACATCTTCGATTTTCTAGGGTTTAAAAATAATAGCGTTGTTGAAGAGTCAGATTTAGAGCAAGCTCTGTTAGATTACTTGCAATATTTTATCATAGAGCTGGGACATGGATTTTGTTTCGAGGCAAGACAAAAAAGAATTTTGGTTGATGATGAATATTACTTCATTGATCTAGTATTTTATCATCGAATTTTGAAATGTCATGTTCTGATTGAACTTAAAACCGAGCAAGCAAAACATGAACACATCGGACAGCTTAAGTTTTATTTAGAATATTATAAACGTAATATGTTGGAAGTTAGTGATAATCCGCCCGTTGGGATATTGCTTGTAACAGATAAGAAGAAAACAATGGTTGAGTATGCAATTGCCGACTCGGATAAAGAGATATTTGTCAGTAAATACAGACTTCAACTTCCAGATAAAGCGGAGCTTGAAAAGTTTATAAATGATGAAATTAATAAAACTTGCTAAATCTCTTTTTTCTAAAGTTGCATTTAATTTAATTGTTTTAGTAATACCGAAATGAATTATTAATAAGACCAATGATAATAACTTGTAAATACATTTCGAGCATAGACCATTGTAAAATTATAAAACAGTTTGGACTGTTTTATAATTACAATTGGTATAAGCTGATTTTTATTTCCCCTAACTTTGCCAAAAAATAAATCAATCCAACAAATGCGCAAACACCTCCTTTTCCTTCTGTTGCTTTTAGTTTGGCTTTTGCAGGGGGCTAATGCGGGAATTAGAGGAAAGGGAAAAGAAATTCATTCAGGTACTTAGCTGTTTTTGAAAATATCAATTTATCTCTTTTTCCATATTTTGGGATTTCTACTAGTGTGAAAAACAGCATAGATTTCAATGACATTTTGAGATTCATTTATGGTGTAGTGAACCAAAAAAGGGAACTTGTCAATTAATATACATCTTACTTCATCGTATCGGATGGCTGATTATTTAGGGTTGTTCTTTAATAAATTGATGGATATTTTGACTTGATCTGAAAATCTGCGACCAAGACCTTTCAATTGTTCATCATACCAAAATACGGCTTGACGAATATCTTCAATTGCCTCAGGTGCAATAATAATTTTAAAATTATTCATGGGCATTATAGTAAAGTTGAAGCATCATCCCAGTCAGCCATTCGGCTTGGGGCAGTTTTTGATTTTTTCATGCGATCCTTTACCAGCTTTTGATGTTCAATGGGGATTTCTGTATTGCCACTCCATAATACATCATTGATTTTCAGCTTCTCGGAAGGAGAAAGTTGATTAATCATATCAATGATTTGTTGAAAATTCATGTTGATATTTACGCTTAAACTGTCCATTTTATAATAATTAGGATGAAAAATCTTTTTGCAATACAAAGATACAACAAACGAATGAATTATAAATTTGGATTAATCTGATTTGAAAAAAAAAGTGCAAGTGCGGTGCGAGGTCTGATCGAGTTGTGGGCAGAGATCGAAGTAGCACCAAACCCCCACGGTGAGAGGGATCTAAATTTATAAATTTGTCGGAACCAAACCCAAAAAAAAGAAGCACAGTTTGTGATAG
>JBBRGJ010000234.1:0-4084 GCA_038240835.1 Bacteroidales bacterium
TAGGTGTGCCCAATTGATGAGCTGTTTCTTTGGATAAGCCTACCCAAACCCGATTTTGTTCAGCCTTTTTAGTACTCGAAAATGCTAAAAAAGCAATAAATAAAAATACGATAATTATACCTAGCTGGATATAAGGGAAATAAAATAGTTGAGTGAGTAGAAATGAATCATCATAATAAATATATTGCGAAGTTTTGTCGTCAATTTTTATTTCAATCGGTGGGCGCTTATTCTTTAAGTGTTGAATTTGAGTTTTATAGTATTTATCTACATTACTGGATGGTTCATCAAAATTACGAGCCATCTCCATATTGTCGTTTTGATCCACAATAATTACTGGTATGGTAGTATTGCCTTCTAATATTTGCAATAAAAAATTACTGCTTAATACATTCTCGTCCGAAGAGATTAATTGACGTGTAGCTTCAGCCCATATTTCAATCTTCTTTTGCTCTTCTAATGCCAGCTCATTAGCCAATCGGTTGGTAAACAGTGTGGATACAACTATAATTACCGCACAAATTACAATAAAAACAAGTTTAAATTGACGCGTTAAATCGTATATTTTATTTAGTTTCAACATAGAATGATGACGAGATTTTGAAATAGCCATTGCCTACAAGTGGCTAGAATTAATACTGAACTGTAAAAATAGTAAAAAAAAATCAGAATTAGTTCAAATCTACTTTCTGCATTTTTTATTGTATCTTTGCAGTCTAGTTTAACACAATAAAATAGTATAAGTTTTTCAAGTCAACATATATGCATAAATCAGGTTTTGTAAATATCGTAGGAAATCCGAATGTAGGAAAATCGACCCTAATGAACGCATTAGTTGGCGAGAAGATTTCAATAATCACATCCAAAGCACAAACTACTCGCCACAGAATTCTGGGCATAGTGAATGGTGATGATTTTCAAATTATATATTCAGATACTCCTGGTGTGTTGAAGCCCAATTACCGTTTACAGGAATCTATGCTAAATTTTTCAAGATCAGCACTTACCGATGCCGACGTACTTATTTACGTTACTGACGTTTTTGATTCTTATGAAAAGAATGCAGATTTTGTCGACAAAGTAAATTTGAATCCTGCACCACTATTACTTATTATCAATAAAATAGATTTAATTGATGAGGAAAAACTGATAGTTTTAGTTGAAAAATGGAAAACGCTGACTCCTCGTGCTGAAATTTATCCAGTTTCTGCGCTCGAAAAATTTAATATAGAGCCAGTTTTCAAACGCATCAAGGAACTACTTCCTGAGTCGCCTCCATTTTTCGACAAAGATCAACTCACCGATAAATCGGAGCGTTTTTTCGTAACGGAAATTATCCGTGAGAAAATTCTAATGAATTACGAAAAGGAAATTCCTTACTCGGTAGAAGTAGAAGTTGAGCAATTTAAAGAAGAAGGTAATCTGATAAGAATCAATGCGGTAATATATGCCGAACGCGATTCGCAAAAGGGAATCATCATCGGACATGGAGGCAAATCACTCAAAAAAGTGGGTACCGAAGCTCGGAAGGATTTGGAACAATTTTTTGATAAAAAGGTCTTTTTGGAGTTGTTTGTAAAAGTGGAGAAAGATTGGCGCAATAAAGATATAAAACTAAAAGATTTCGGATATAGGCTTGAATAATAGTAGCTTGTATTTATAAGTTCAATATGTCTATAAATTCAATCCCACATTCAAATATAAACTTGTTTCCGAATTACCTATAGTTCTATTTGTGTATCTAAAGTTGGGCGATATCTGTATTCCCTTGGTAGGGAAATATTCTAATCCAGCTATGTAAAACTCACCATCAGTAGAATTCCAGCCAGCAGTAGATGTTCCTAATTGATTTGATTTCACAGTGTCAAACCTTCCAAACACATTAAGTTTTGAAGATATCACAACTGTACTATACAATGAAAACCCGCTGAAATTCTTATTTTGTATCATTTCGTGTCCATTCTGTCTATTATATTCAGCACCAAATGAAATTGTTTTCCCTTTATATCCAGCAAATGCAACATACGAAATTTGTGCAGATTCTTTTTTCATTCTATCGGCATAAACTCTAAAAAACAGGTGATCGAAGGGTTCAAATATTAAGCCCAGACCTGTCAAGACCGTACTATCCAACTGAATATATTTATAACCCTCGCCGTTCAAAACTGAAAAATCAAGACTTAAATGTGGCAAGATTTGAAAATCGACAGATGCACCCAAGTCAGCACTACTCGCAAAATCATATTCGTCTTGGAGCGACTTATATAAGTATCGTTTTCCCCAAATAGCTTCTTGTATTTTAAACATTTTCGTAGCAATAAGACCGAAATCGACCTTTACCGAATTTTTTTTATACTCTAGGTCTGCATTTTTAAGAAAGGCTGTCATCGCAGTGGGTTTTTGTCCCGCTTTATTACTTACATCGAACACGACTTTACCCGAAAAATTGGGACTGAAATTGTGACTATAACCTAAATATGCCCGCAAAATCTCAAAACCATAATTACTTGTATTGTTTGAGTTGTGTACCGAAAAATTACTATAAATAGTTATAATCGGTTTTCCAGAAGGGTTAAAAGTTTGATAGTTAGAATTCTCGGCCACTTGTGATTTAGTAAATATCGAAACAAGTAGAAAGATGACTATTATAGAATAAGTTTGTACTGTCTTCATGTTGAAGTGTATAAAAAACTTCGTCAGAATAATTTCAAACGAAGCGTAAATAGTGCAGGAATTATAGAATGGAATAATAATTGAAATACAAACAAATTTGTTGCGTTTTTGTTGCGTTTAAAAATACTTTTTGTTAAATCCGTGAACTTAAAATAAAGTATATCAAATAGTTATAGATGATTGTGCGCAGAATGGGATTCGAACCCACACACCGTAACCGGCACTACCCCCTCAAAGTAGCATGTCTACCAATTTCACCATCTGCGCATTGTTTTATATTGCAAAACAGCTTGGCTGTTAGCATTATAGGAGAGAAGAATTATTAAAGTTAGTTTGTTTATCAACTTTATGACAAACATTGATTTGTGCCCAAAACAGGACTCGAACCTGCACAGCCTTGCGGCCACTAGTCCCTGAAACTAGCGTGTCTACCAATTTCACCATTTGGGCGTATTGTTTTGTAGAAGGAAAAAAGGGAACTAGATTTTTGCTTTGTATTGTTCGAGATCAATACAAATACTATCGATATTTCAGAACAAATTCTCGTTCGATTCTTGGAGCGAAAGACGGGACTCGAACCCGCGACCCCGACCTTGGCAAGGTCGTGCTCTACCAACTGAGCTACTTTCGCAATATATGTTGTTGGATAATAAATTCGTTTACTTATTTGTTTCTTGCCAAGGTCGGAAAGTGTCCGATTTCTTTGGGGCAAGGTCGTGCTCTACCAACAGAGCTACTTTCGCAATTTCTTATTTAAGAAAACATTTTTCCGTAAACACTTTTTTTCAAAAGCCCTGCAAAGATAGTTTCTTTTAGAGAATTAGCAAATAGTTTTTTGTAAAAAAAGATACTAAATTGAAAAATTTCAGATAAAGATAATAGCGAAAGAATTTGTAATTTTGTAGACTAAAAACAGATGTAAATTTTAATTCCAGAAACTAATAAGACTTCAATTCGCTTAAAATGAATGAAATAAGCAAAGACGACCAGAAAATTCTTCAAAAAATAGACCAGAAATTCAAGAAAGTATTCAGTGATTATAGATTAATTGAAAATGGAGATCACATTTTAGTCGGTTTGTCAGGCGGAAAAGATTCTCTTGCCTTGGTAGAACTATTAGGAGAAAAAATGAAATTTTTTCTCCCGAAATTCAAAGTTACTGCTGTTCATATTTCTGTTGAAAATATTTCGTACCAATCTGATCTTGAATACTTAAAGGCTCATTGTTCAAAATATAATATCGACTTCGTACATCATATTACTTCTTTCGACAATCAAGTTGACCCACGGAAATCTACTTGTTTTTTGTGTTCGTGGCACCGACGAAAAGCATTATTTCAGGTTGCAGAGCAATTGGGATGCAATAAAATAGCCTTAGGTCATCAATTAGATGATATCGTTGAAACTTTTT
>JBBRGJ010000235.1:0-4079 GCA_038240835.1 Bacteroidales bacterium
TCGATTACTTTTGCGGAGACTGAATGGTTTTGTATCAGTTCGTTTACCACCGAAGGAATGTAAAATTCGGCTTTTAAGTTGTCTTTGTTGGTTTCGATAAATTGGGTGAACATCGATTTTAAATATTCAAAAATAGAGGGAGAAAATCCCCAAAAGTTCATCGATACGGGTGTGTTTTCTGCTAATACAATCACGTTTTGTTGCGCATCAAATGCTTCTATCTGATTGTTTTTGCGCTCTATTTGCATGTGTTCTACTACGTTTGTAAGCTCGTTATTGGCATTTACAGTGCACACTCCGCGCGAAACATATCCATTCTCAGAAAGCGTATTGCCCATTCGGTAACCCACCATCGAGTATGAGTTTTTATCTTGCGCCGATAGATTGGATAAGAAAGTTGACATTTGAAAAAAAGCATCTGCACCATAAAAATCATCGCCATTAATTACGGCAAATGGAGCGGTTACTTTTTCGGCTGCCATCAAAATAGCATGTCCTGTTCCCCATGGTTTTTCTCGTTCGGGATTAAATACAATGCCTTCTGGAATTTTATCGGTCTCTTGGAGCACATAATCTACTTCAATTTTCCCCTTGTATTTGTCGGCAATTGCCTCTTTAAAATCAGTTTCGATGCTTTTTCTGATGACAAATACCACTTTGTCAAAACCGGCATTCATTGCATCGTAGACCGAATAATCGATGATGGTTTCTCCCGAAGGTCCTAGTTTGTCTATCTGTTTTAGTCCGCCATAACGACTTCCCATGCCTGCTGCTAAAATAAGTAATGTTGGTTTCATCTATAAATGTATAAATAATTGTTTTTCTAACTAATCTTGCAAAATTACATAATATTTTCTGTTTTTTACAAACGAATTAAATTGAAAGTGATTATTTTATAATCTGTTGATTTCTATATGGTTGCTCGTTTTTTAGAAGACTGTTATTTATGTGTAATCGTTTGATTGTTAATAAATAACATGAATTTTTCATTATTAGAATTTTATTATTTTTTAGGATGATTTTCGGCTTTGATTACGCTAAAAATTATTATCTTAGCCGAAAAAAACATGAAACAACAATCGTCGCCAGTAAAAGGCTATCTTTTTTCCTTAGTTGTACTAGGAGTTCTCTACTTTGTTTTTGGCTTTGCCACTTGGATTAATGGAGTTTTAATCCCATTTTTGAAAACGGCTTGTGAGTTAAACGATTTTACAGCGTACTTTGTCACGTTTGCATTTTATATCTCCTATTTTATCATGGCGATTCCATCTTCTATGATTTTGAAGAAAATTGGGTTTAGAAACGGAATGAGCCTAGGATTATTGGTGATGGCAATTGGTTCGGCTATGTTTATTCCTGCCGCATACAGTCGTTCGTACATGCTTTTTCTAACGGGCTTATTTGTAATGGGAACGGGTTTGGCATTGTTGCAAACAGCTGTAAATCCTTATGTTACCGTTGTTGGACCCATCGAAAGTGCTGCTAAGCGAATTAGCATCATGGGCATTTGTAATAAAATTGCGGGAGTATTGGCTCCAATTATTTTAGCTTCGTTGGTTTTACACGATGCTGAAGCAATTTCTAGTCAATTGGCTGTAATTACTGATTCCGTTCAAAAAGAGTTGCTTCTTAACGACTTGGCACAGCGACTCATCTCTCCATACTTGCTTATGACTGTTATTCTTTTAGGATTGGCTCTGTTGGTTCGTTTGGCGCATCTTCCCGAAATTAAATCGGATGAGGATGATGCTAAATCTGAAGCAAATAGCCATAAATCATTTTTTTACTATCCTCAACTTTGGTTTGGCGTAATTGCTCTTTTCTTTTATGTGGGTGTGGAAGTAATTGCGGGTGATACTATTATTCGTTACGGACAGTCGCTGGGAGTTGCCATGGAATCGGCTAAATATTTCACATCGCTTACATTGATTGCAATGATATTGGGTTATTTTGTGGGAATTGCTTTAATCCCTAGAGTAATCAGTCAGCGTGTGGCGTTGATTAGTTGTACTGTTCTTGCAATTTTTCTTACGTTAATGGCTATTTTTGAACCGACTGAAAGTATGTTATCATTCCCATTTATCGACTTAGTTACCTTAAAACCGATTGTTATTTTTATTCCAACGACCGTTTTATACATTTCCTTGTTGGGTATTGCTAACTCGTTGATGTGGCCTGCAATCTGGCCTTTGGCTTTGGACGGAGTGGGAAGATTCCTGAAACTGGGTTCTGCGTTGCTGATTATGGCTATTGCCGGCGGTGCCGTGATGCCATTGGCTTATGGAAAACTAGCCGAAACTGTGGGAACTCAAAATGCTTATTGGGTGATGATTCCATGTTATTTGTTGATTTTTGTGTTTGCAATTGTTGCAAATAAATTAAAAACTTCTTCTCAGCGATAGATTTATATTGTTTTCTGGATTATCATTCACCGAAAATGCATAAATTTGTCCTATAAATATGATTTTATGAAACGATTCCTATATTTTGAGGAGGAGTTTCATCTAATCTTTGAAATTTATTACGTATGAAATGGAATAAATTAATTGGATCTATTTGTGTTTTTTTGTTTTTGACGAATGGACTTTCTGCGCAAAATGATCGTCCGTTTAGAATTGAGTTGCAAGCGCCCGAAGAGATGTATCCTTACGATGTAATCAATTTGCATGAAAAAGGGCTGATTGTGTTTTTCGAAAACGAAAATATCTCCAAAAGTATGGTCAATTGGAGGTTTGTTTATTACGATGTCTTTTTCCGAAAACAATGGTCTACCGATATTCCGATGCCGCGATACATGGAACCAAAACTCACTTTTGCGGATTCCTCCAGATTTTCCATCCTTTTCAAATACGAAGGTAAACGTAACATGCCCGAGATTCACAAATATGTCTCTATTTCTCTGCAGGACAGTGTGAAAAAAGTCTTCGATTTGCCCGTTGATAAGAGATCTACTCCTAGAAAACTTTATAGTTTCAGCGATAGAGCTTTCTTTAGTTATTCCGATGACAAGAGTGAAACCTTTTACATGCTAAAATATGCAGAAGGGGTGGCGCAAACGATTAAATTCCCATCTGTGGAGAATGGTTCCATTCAGTTTTTGTCGACAATTCCAAATTCTACGCAACTTCTGGTGGGCGTTAGAAACGATATCAGTCGAAAGAATAATGAACTAATTATTTTTCGGATAAGCATCGATGGATTAATTGTTTCGAAATTTCAATTACCATTTAACGATGATGCTTTTATTAATCAGGCAAAAATAATTCCGATAAACAATGATTCGCTGATGGTTTTGGGTACGTATGTGTTGAAAAACAGAATTCAAGGAAATTTCTTTTCTCCAAGTACCGAAGTGAATACAGGTGTTTTTACCGCATTATTTAATTATCAGCAATTAGATACTGCTAAGTATTTTAACTTTAGTCAAAATGCAATGATATTCCGATATCTGACTTCCAAAGAGCAGGATAAAATGCGAAAAAAAGTAGAATCAGAACGTAGTGTGGGCGAATCTGTTTCGTTGGATTTGCAACTATTGGTTCACGAACCTATCTTGAAAGATTCCACTATCTTTTTTCTAGTAGAAGCTTTTTCTCCCGAATATAGAACAGATGAGAGCATGAGTTTTGACTTCTACGGACGTCCAATGCCCAACAATAGAACTTATTTTGAAGGTTACAGATACACCAATGCCATTGTAAGCGGTTTTGATTTTAAAGGTTCGCAACTCTGGGATCACAACTACTCGTTGAATGAGATGATTTCGTTCGACTTAATCCCAAGGGTTGCATTATCTTCCGATAGTAACGTTACGTTGCTCACATACAGCTACGATGGAAACATTAATACGTTTGCTTTTAATGGCTACAATGTGGTGCAAAACCCCGAAAGATCCAGAATTGAACCGTTGCACTCTTCGGATTTTGTGATAAGAACAGAAAAACCACAAATCGAACATTGGTACAAAAACTTCTTCCTCTCTTACGGTTACCAAAAAATTAGAAGTTCGGGCAAAGGCCTCAAAAATAGAGATAATGCTTTTTTTCTGAATAAGATGGTTTATTAGAATAGAGCAAATT
>JBBRGJ010000236.1:0-4058 GCA_038240835.1 Bacteroidales bacterium
AAAAGATTTCAACAACTCAATTTCCGTTGCCCAAATTTCATCGTTTGGTGTTTCCAAAATCAGAGGAATGTTATCGAAACGTGCATCTTTCATTATTAATTGAAAAGGGATAATTCCAATGGTGCCGATTCCCAAGCTATCGTGTCTGTCGACTCTTGATCCAAACTCTTTTTTAGAATCGTTGATGTGCATCCCTTTTAAATAGTTAAAACCTATGATTGAATCAAACGCTTGAAATGTATTCTTAAATCCATCCACCGTTGCCACATCGTAACCTGCAGAATATACGTGACAAGTGTCTATGCACACACCCACCCGCGATTTGTCTTCTACGTGGTGAATAATGGTTGCCAATTGTTCAAACTTAAATCCCAGATTAGTCCCTTGTCCTGCTGTGTTTTCCAAAACGGCAGTCACACCCGATGTCTTATCAAGTGCAATATTGATGGACTCTGCGATGGTTTTCAAACAAGTTTCCTCGTCTATTTTCCCCAAATGACTCCCTGGGTGAAAGTTTAAACGATCCAATCCAAGTTGGTCACAACGTTCCATCTCATCGATAAAAGCTTCTCTAGATTTCGCCAATGGTTCGGCTTCGGGATGACCTAAGTTAATCAAATAGCTGTCGTGTGGAAGTATTTGAGCTGCCGAATAGTTGTATTTGAGACAGTTTGCCTTAAATGTTTCAATACTTTTTTGGGTAAGTGGTGCTGCAACCCACTGCCGTTGATTTTTTGTAAACAGCGCAAATGCAGTTGCACCAATTAAATGAGCATTTACAGGTGCATTTTCCACCCCACCCGAGGCACTTACATGGGCTCCAATATATTTCATTTTGTTCCTTTTTTTAGTCAAAGATATAAATCAAAACGATACAGAACAAAAGAAGTTCAAAATATCTTTGATAATTATTTCAAGTAAAAGCAACCCTGAAAAATTTGATTCTATTGCCAACTCATCGATTTTTCTTACTTTTGCCGTTGAAAATGAAAGTAGAAACCACATATAATAGCATCTGGAAGGTAGCATACCCACTTATTCTTGGGAGTCTTGCAAATAATTTATTAAATGTAGTGGATACCGCTTTTATCGGTCGGTTAGGAAATATTTCTCTCGGGGCATCAGCAATTGGAAGTACTTATTATTTGGTGTTTTCGTTGATTTGCATTGGACTTTCCTCGGGTGCCCAAATTATCATTGCTCGCAAAAGTGGCGCAAAAGATTATAAATCCATAGGTAAAGTATTTGTCCAAAATACATACTTGATGTTCCTATTTGGAATCCTACTTTTACTTTTTCTGGTCACCACCACTCCATCAATTCTTCGACTTCTTATCACCTCGGATGCCATTTATCACGAAGCAATTGCCTACACTTCCTATCGGGTGTGGGGAATCTTTTTTGTGGCTCTTTCTGCTGTTTACACCTCTTTTTATGTGGGAATCACCAAGACAAAAGTGCTTATATACTCAACGGTGGTGATGACCTTTACAAACATTATTTTGGATTATGGTCTTATTTTTGGCCATTTTATGTTGCCACAAATGAACATTAGAGGCGGTGCGTTGGCTTCTGTAATCGCCGAAGGATCAGCATTCCTATTTATTGTAGTCTACACTCGCAAATATGTAAATGCTTCAAAATTCCAACTTTATAAATTCGAACGCTGGAGTAATAAACTGGTTTTTCAAAACATTAAATTGGGATATCCCATCATGTTCCAATATTTAATTTCGTTGGGAAGTTGGTTTATGTTTTTTATCATCATCGAAAAACTTGGGGAGCAAGTGTTGGCGGTCTCAAATATTCTTCGAAGTTTGCTTCTCTTGTTTATGATGCCTATTTGGGGGTTGTCAAGCACGGCTAATTCGTTTACCAGCAACTTATTGGGACAAAACAAATCCACTCTTATTCCCTTACTGTTAAAGCGGTTGAATACGATTGCTGGTCTGCTTGTGCTCTTTTTTGCCCCTTTTGTTTTATTCTTTCCCGAGCTGTTGGCGCAAATATATTCCGACGATGTGGTATTAATTACCGAGTCGTCTAAAATTATATGGATAGTCTACATCACAATGCTTACATTTATCCCAGGAGTTATTTTAAACAACTCGTTATGCGGAACTGGAGATACTAAAACTGCATTTGTAATTGAACTTTTCGGAACTTTTTTCTACCTAACATACACATACTTCGTTGCCATCCATTATCAACTGCCACTTGCTTTTATTTGGTTTTCGGAGATGATTTATTGGTTTGTAATTGGCCTTTTAAGTTATTACAGGTTGAAGAGCAGAAAATGGAAATCAATTACCATTTAGCACAAAAAAAAAGTGGGTTTCCCCACTTCTTAAAAATCTTTTCAAATACGTTGTTCCTTATTTAATAGGAGCAGGAGTATTTTTCAAGTTTAGTTTTTTTCTAACTAAAGGCATAATATCATCACTGTTTTCTTGGTATAACAAAACACCTACCGAAGAGTCGAAGATATAAGTGAATCCGTTTTCTTTTGCAACATCTTCAATTCCTTTTTTCGCTTTGTCGATAATTGGTTTTAACAGTTCGCTCTCTTTGTCTTTTAAGTCTTTTTGAGCTGATGTTTGAAAAGCTTCAATACGAGTTTGTAAATCTTGCAACTCTTGTTGCTTCAACTGAATGATAGATTGCGACCAAGTACCCGCTTTTTCTTGATATTCTTTGTATTTGTTTTCAGCTTCTTTTTGCATAGCAACAAGCTGAGTTTCTAAAACTTTAGAGTAATCTTGCAATACTTTTTGTGCAGAATCTCTACCAGGCATTGATTGTAATAACTCCATTGAGTCGATATGTCCTAGTTTAATTTTAACTTGAGCCATGGTTGGAAACAAAAATCCAAAAGCGATTACGGCTAATAATAATTTTCTCATTCTATGTTTTTCTTTTTTGTGTTTAATTTGCAAAGATATTGTTTTTTTTCAATTGCTTCTATTTTTTTCCTGTCTTAGTTGCAGGGGAAGTATTGCTTCCACCACTGTTTTGCTGTGGAGTAATTCCTAATTTTTGAAGTACTTCATCGCTGATGTCTAGTTTAGAATCGGCATACACAATGGTTAAAGCACCTGATTTGTCAAATACAAAAGCGAAACTTTTTTCGCGAGCGTACTCGTTGATGGCATTAAAAACTCTGTCTTGGATGGGTTTAATTAATTCTTGACGTTTTTTGAATAAATCGCCATCTTTTCCAAAACGTTTTTTTTGCAACTCTTTCGCCTCTTTTTCAGCGGTTACAATTGCATCTTCTCTTTTTTTCTTAGCATCTTCGGGCAAAAGAACTGCATCTACTTGAAATTGTTTGTACATACGGTCAATTTCGCCAAACTTTTTTTCGAGCTCTTTTTGCCAAGTAATCGATATTTGGTCAATATCCGTTTGAGCATCTTTGTACTCTTGCATTGCTTCTAAAATGTATTGAGTATCCACGTATGCGTATTTCTGAGCATTAACAGCAAACAATGTAGCTATAAATAATACGGTAGTTAAAAGAATTTTTCTCATGTTTTAATCTCCTATTTTTTAATTTTTATAAAGAAGTGCAATAACCTCACAAATAATATACCACTTTAATCGATGGACGAATTTATAGAGAAGTGAAACTGCCCTTTGTTCGATCCTGGAAGTTTCGGCACGTCGTCAAATCCATATCCCCAATCGAGTCCTAACATCCCAAACATTGGCAAAAAGACTCTCACACCAATCCCTGCCGAACGGTACATTTTAAAGGGATTAAAGCTTTTAAAATCAATCCAAGTATTTCCAGCTTCCACAAAGGAAAGTAGATAAATAGTCGCCGATGGATTAAGGGAAACAGGATATCTGATCTCTCCGGTATATTTTGTAAAAATTGTTGCTCCAATAAAGTTGGTTCCAGCCCCAGTTGGAGTCAGTGAGTTATTGCTATAACCACGCATTCCCACAAGTTCTCTACCATCTAACGCAAATCCTGAAAGACCATCTCCTCCTAAGTAAAAACGCTCGAATGGAGAATCGCCAACTTTTCGATTGTACGAACCCAAATATCCAGT
>JBBRGJ010000237.1:0-3984 GCA_038240835.1 Bacteroidales bacterium
CAAATTTTTTCGTGCTGCTCGGCTAATTTTTTCACAATCAGGTATTGAGCAAAATTGGTGTCCTGATACTCATCGACCAATACATAAGCAAATTGTCGTTGATATTTCTGTAGAATATCTGGATGATTTCTGAATAACACATTGGTTTGCAACAATAAATCGTCGAAATCCATCGCATCAGCTTGTTTACATCGGTTGCAATAAATCGTATAAATATTGTGCATCAGCGGAATTCTCGAATTTTGATCCGATTTCATTAGATCGGTATTGGCCAAATAAGCCGCAGGAGTAATCAGATTATTTTTAGCATAAGATATTTTCGATTGTAAAAAACCATGTTTATACACTTTATCATCGAGTTTCATCTCTTTGACAATAGACTTTACAAGACTTTTTGAGTCTGCCGAATCATAAATAGTAAAGTTTTTTGTGTATCCAATATGTTCGGCTTCAGTGCGAAGTATGCGTGAGAATATGGCATGGAATGTTCCCATCCACAAATAACGAGCAGTTTTTTCACCCACCATTGTCGCCACTCGCTCTTTCATTTCGCGGGCTGCTTTATTAGTAAAAGTGAGTGCTAATATCGAGGTCGGGTGCATTCCCTTTTTGAGTAAATAAGCTATTTTGTAAGTGAGTACGCGCGTTTTTCCCGATCCAGCTCCCGCAATAACCAAGGATGCTCCCTCCGTATATTCAACAGCTTTGCGCTGGCTCTCATTCAGTTCATTTAAAAATTCCATTTTTTTCAATTCTATTTATCAGCATTCAGAGCGAGTGATTTATGCGTTGTAGTTAGTGTATTTACGCTCAAATTATAATCTTTGCAAAGTTAGTAAATTGCTTCATTCTACGATAAAATAATTTTCAACAAATTGTGGTTCGATTAAAAAGCCTTAAATTTGCAGCCCAATATCTATGTGATATTGAATTAATTTTCAATCCCAGTAACAATTTAATAAACACCATAATCCATATTCATTTTGAATGATGGAGAAATATCAATATGAAAAATTTCAGTAAATGGATTTTGCAAATTTTTGGTTGGAAAGCATTCTCAACCGTACCTGAACCTCCTAAAAGTATCATCTGTGTGGCTCCTCATACAAGCAATTGGGATTTTTTGGTTGGTAAACTAGGCTATGTATCATTGGGAAGAGAAGCTTCGTTTTTAATTAAAAAATCATGGTTCTTTTTTCCCATGGGATATGTTTTTACTGCAATGGGTGGAGTTCCGGTAGACCGGTCGAAACGCAAATCGGTAACTCAGCAAATGGCAGAAGAGTTTGAGAACCACGAAAAATTTCATTTAGCAATAACGCCAGAGGGCACGAGGAGTTTGGTTCCAAGTTGGAAAATGGGCTTTTATTATATTGCTGTTGGGGCTGGCGTACCTATACAATTGGCATATATTGATTATAAGAAAAAAGAATTGGGAATTAAAGAGGTTTTTTATCCCACAGGAAACGAAGAGGAAGATTTGAAAAAAATACAAGATTATTACAAGAATGTAAATGCAAAATTTCCTGCAAAGTTTAATTTGTCGGCAGAAAGTAAGAAATAAGACAGTTTTATTGGGTTAAAGCACGAAAAGTGTGGGTTATTATTCTAAATTTAATATAAATAAGTTTTGTATTCTGGGGCAAATCTTGCTACTAAAAATAAAAAAAGAAGAAAAATAAGGTTTTCAAAATAAGTGTAATTAGCTGAAATACATAAACATATTCCTTAAAAACCTTATTTTTAAAAATTAACCTTAGAAGAAAACTATACTCACACAATCTTAACCTTATTAATTCTTAAAAACGTACACCCTCACAAAAAAAATGTAGAACCTTTATTAGTTTTTAAAAATAACAACCAAATATTTACCTAAAAGTTTGTGGATTAAAGAATTATTTGAACTATTGCAGTCGAATATGAATACGGTGGAGGGGACAGCAGTCCCCTTCTTTGTTAAATTTACCCAAGTTATGATTTTAAAAGAGCTTGTAATTCAGGAAGTTGAGTCATTTTTAAATGATACCGAATATTATCTTGTAGATATTAATATCGACAATACGAATAGAATTTCAATTGAAATTGACTCTTTCGAGGGAGTGTCTATCGATTTTTGTGCTGGATTGAGCAAATATATTGAGTCAAAATTCGAAACGGAAATAGACGATTATGAGTTGCAAGTTAGTTCAGCTGGTTTAACAGAGCCATTTAAGGTACTTAAACAGTACGAAAAGAATATCGATAACGAGGTTGAAGTACTAACAAAGGACGGTAAAAAGTTCACAGGATTTCTTTTATCGGCCAACGAAAACGAATTTGTTTTGCAGATTGAAAAAACTGAAAAACCAGAAGGAGCCAAAAGAAAAATAACCACACAGGAAGATTTGATATTCAAATACACAGATATTAAACACACAAAATACATTATCAGATTCAAATAAGTCATGAGCAAAAAAGAAACCATTAACCTAATTGATACCTTTTCAGAATTCAAGGAACTGAAAAGCATCGATAGAAGCACATTAATCAGCGTGATGGAGGAATCTTTCCGTAGCGTAATCACAAAATTATTTGGAACCGACGAAAACTACGACGTAATTATCAACCCTGACAAAGGCGATTTTGAGATTTACCGCAATAGAACAGTGGTTGAAGATGGTGCGATTGAAAATCCGAACATGGAGATTTCTCTCACTGAGGCGCTGAAAATTGATGCTGAAATTGAAGTAGGTGAGGAGTTTACAGATACTGTTGAATTTCTAAGTTTTGGTCGACGGGCTATTTTGACATTACGTCAAACGCTTTCGTCTAAGATTCTTGAACTTCAAAAGGACAATGTATTTACCAAATATAGCGAAAAAGTTGGTCAGATTGTAAGTGCTGAATTGTACCAAATCTGGAAAAAAGAAATGTTGCTGATAGATGATGAAGGAAATGAGCTTTATTTGCCTAAAACCGAACAAATACCAACCGATTTTTACCGCAAAGGTGAAACTGTACGTGCGGTAGTGGCTATGGTTGAGAATAAAAACAACAATCCTAAAATTATACTTTCGCGTATTTCACCAGTTTTCCTTGAAAGATTATTTGAGCTGGAAGTACCTGAAATTAACGAAGGACTGATTATAATTAAGAAAATCGCCCGTATGCCTGGCGAAAGAGCTAAAGTCGCTGTTGAATCGTACGACGATCGCATCGATCCAGTAGGAGCTTGCGTAGGTGTAAAAGGTACTCGCATACATGGCATCGTTCGCGAATTAAGAAACGAGAATATTGATGTTATAAATTATACTAATAATGTTAGTTTATTTATAACTAGGGCGTTAAGCCCTGCCAAAATCTCCTCAATTCGTTTGAATGAAGAAGAAAAGAAAGCCGAGATATTTTTGAAACCAGAAGAAGTTTCACAAGCTATCGGAAAAGGTGGTTTGAATATTAAATTGGCAAGTATGCTCACCGGTTATACACTTGATGTGTTCCGCGATATTGACGAAGCCGAAGAAACAGAAGATATTTACTTAGATGAGTTTAGCGACGAAATCGATCAATGGGTTATTGATGCACTGAAAGCAATTGGTTGTGACACAGCCAAAAGCGTATTGTTGATACCTCGATTGGATTTGATACGCCGAACCGATCTTGAAGAAGAAACAATTGATGAATTGTTGGCAGTTTTAAAAGCAGAATTTGAAGACGAAGAATAGTTTTTCTCCGATAATTCAGGTTTTTAGAATACTCAAGTATTCAGGTTTCTTTTTCAAACAAAATAATAAAATTTCAAATATATATATGTCCATAAAATTAAGTAAAGCCTGCAAAGATTTAAACGTCGGAATGAACACTGCCGTTGAGTTTTTGGCAAAAAAAGGTCATAAACTCGCAGTCGATCCAAATTTGAGGTTGACAGATGACTTACACCTTTTACTTGCAAAAGAATTTAACAAAGATATGGCTCTGAAAATGGAATCAGAGCGATTGAGTCAG
>JBBRGJ010000238.1:0-3953 GCA_038240835.1 Bacteroidales bacterium
TTTCTGATAAACAGCCTCCAATAATAATGAAATTTCTAACTCCGTGGTGTCTTCGCTTCTCATTCTATAAAAAAACGCAACTTAAATACAAAAAAGTTACACAATTTTTGATAAAAGTTACATAATTCAGATATTTATAAAGTTAAAAGTAAATCATCACATTAGCACAAACCTATCCACGAAGAGCGTGCGGTGGCAAAAAAGTCCCCGATAAAAATCGGGATTTGGCAGCGAAGGGATGGTTGCAGGGATGGGCTGCCAAACTTTTGCTTTGTGCGGTGGGGCATTTGTTATTTTCTTTCTTATTGTGCTGTAAACTGTCACCGGAGCGGTTTTTTAGGGTTGCAAACAACTTGTTGTAAGCTCTTGAAAAAGTTTAATAATACAAATAATTTTTAAAGAAATTTTTTCAGAGGGTGCAAGTTCATTGTGAAGCCCAAAGAACACAAAAGGGTAGGTATGTAGATGCGACAGGAATAGACGGAAGGGGAATGTTATAAATAATAATTTTCTTATAATTGAAAAAGGGCTGCTCGATTATGGGCAGGTTTTATTTATTTTTCAGTTGTCAATATTATCTTAATGGTAAAGAAAATTTAAAAGCACTTCCTTTTCCAACTTCACTTTCAACCCAAATTCTTCCTCCGTGTTTTTCAACAAATTCTTTACAAAGTATTAAACCTAAACCTGAACCTTTTTCATTTGCAGTTCCACTTGTTGTTACAATTTTATCAATTTTAAATAATTTATCCCGAATTTCTTCCTTAATACCAACTCCATTATCTGAAACAGTAATTTCTATAAAGTTTTGTTTTTGCATTGCGTAAATATCTACTTTCCCGTTTGTGTTAGTAAATTTTATACCATTGGAGATAAGATTACGTAAAACTGTTTTTAACATATTTTCATCAGTATACACTTCGACTTGAATAGATTGATAATAATTTAATGATATATTTTTAATTTCTGCAGTAGAATTTAATATGTCAAATATTTCTACGATTATTGGTTTTAAATTTAATGTAACCGGGCAAAATTTAATTTTTCCGGTTTGTGATTTTGCCCATTCTAATAAGTTATCAAGCAAAACAAGTGTTTTGTTTGTTGATGTATTTATCATTTTTGCAAAGCTTTTAGCTTCTTCAATATCCTGATATTCTGTACTATCTATTAATAATTCAGAGAAACCTAAAATGCTATTAAAAGGACTTCTTAAATCATGCGCAATGATTGAAAACAGCTTGTCTTTGGTCGAAATAAGTTCTCTTAACTGGTTTTCCTTTTCTTTAAGAATTTGTTCAGTTTTTTTTCGTTCAGAAATATCTCTAGACACTCCGGTATATCCGGAAATTTTACCATCCTTGTCAAAATGTGCCGTTGCAGTGGCTTCAACCCAAACCCAACTACCATCCTTACAAAGCTCTTCCAATTCATAAATCACCGGAGTTGTTGGCATAATTCCATTTCTGTGGTCTATCAAACGTTTTTTATTCGTCTCCTTTATCAATTCAATTCCTTCCGGTTTTAAAATCGAAAAAAGGGAATATCCAATAATATCTTCTTTTTTAAAACCTCTTAATCGTTCATCTGAAGAGTTAATATAAGTTAAAAGGAAGTTGCTATCAAAATGATAGATTATATCGCTCGTGTTCTCTGTTATAATTCTGAATTTCTCCTCACTTTTTTGCAATTCCTGATTTTTGAGGTTTATACTTTCTGTCTTTTTTTTAATCTGCGAACGAAGCAACCAAACCCATATAAAAACAAGAATTAATAGAACAATTGCTATTATAAAAACAATCCAGATAATTTTTATAATTCGCTTATATTTAAAGACATCTCTTTCATAAACTTTCCATTTTTCTTGTATTTCTGTAAGTTTTCCATTTCTCCGTAACTCCGAGATTCCATTATTTAAAATGTTCAATAATTTTGTGTTCCCTTTTTTTACCGCCATACAATAAATACTTGGAATTATTGACGGCCCTCTTATTCCAATATTTTGATATTTATTAATTTCAATCACATTCAAACCAAGTAGATTTGGAGCTAACACATAATCAGCCAATCCCAATTCTATTACAGAAAGAGCTTCAGGTAATGATTTTGCCAAAACATAATTCTTGAAGAGTCCCATAGGAATAAGATATTTATCTATTGATACATCCTTATCCAATACCACTGGTTTGTAGTTATATAAGCTTGATAAATCTTTAAATGGTAAATTTTTACGAATAAAAATTGAATAAAATTCTGTATGAATAGGAATTGTAAAATCAAGGAACTTTTCTCTTTCTTCTGAAAAAATGATTCCAATAACAATATCAGTTTTTCCTGATTGAATGTAGGATAATGCACTATCCCATCTGCTGAGTTGAAAACCTATCTTTAAATTACTTTCTACGGAAATGGCATTTAATATTTCTATATCAAGCCCGCTGGCTTTTCCTGTTTTATCAATAAATGAAAAAGGAGTGTAATCAAAATCACCACCTACAACATACTTTTGAGCAAATATATTGCCTGGTTGAAAAAGAGCTGCAAAAAGAATAAAAATCAAAAAGATATTTTTTGCCATTAAAAGATTGCTTTTTGTTATTAGCATTTTCAAATTACCTTAATATTAGAATAAACATATTATTTTGCTGTTTTTCAAACTTGACCATAACTTAGAAAGCTATACGCAAAGGCGTTTTGCGGACGATTTTATGTCAGGCCGATAAGCTGCCTGAGCGGAAAAATGCATACCGAATACCACTGCTGCCGAATTTGCGGGTAGCTGCTGTGTGCGCCCTGCATAAACAGGAGCGCACACTTGTTGCAAGCTCTTGAAAAAGTTTAAAAATACAAATAATATTTAAAGAGTCAAAAAGCAAGTGTGCAATTTTTCCAGAGGGTGTAAATCCCTTATGCGATGGGGTAACGCCTGTAAGCATTATCCGCCAGTTGGCGGCAAGGTGGTTTGGAAGGGGAAAACTTTTATCCACCAATTGGCGGCAGAGAGGTCTCGCTGATCACGTGTTGATTGGTGAAAAGTTAGCAGAGGTCATAGTAGTTGGTAGTAACGAGCCGATGAATTAAGCGGAGGTCTCATCCGCCAGCTGGCGGAAAGGACTGAACGTTGGGTTGTCTCGAATTTGACAAGGAGGTCCAAACTTCGAGTTTGCCAGCCATATCTTAAACAAAGACAGAGGTGTAATTGGTGTAAAGAGCGATAGCACTGATACCCGACGAACCGCCGTATACGAGACCCGTACGCACGGTGGTGCTAGAGGCTCTACCTGAGGTGTTTACACCTTGGGGCGGTCTACTCGATTAGGTACAGTATTCAATTTTCATTTCCATTTCCCTATTTTCTTTGCAACTCTTAGAAATTGGTATGGCTCATCTTTTATTTTCTTTTCAGCGTAATATTGGTCAATTATTGTTCGTAATGCGAAAGCAGTTGTTGAGGTACTCATTAGAATTCCTGACCTTGAAATCATATTTCCGTCAATGAGCATTCCAAAAGAAGTTGCAATTGGTTTTTAGTGTTTAAATTTAATTCCCGTTTATCAAAAGTATTCATAAAAAATTTAGTTAAACCATTTTCAGCTTAAAATTATGCTGATCTGCCAGACTTTTTATCTGATCAAAATCTTTGGTGGTAATAGGTGTGTATTAAAAGCAATGATTCCCGACGGAATGATTCACAGCATCGGACCTAAAGAATCAATAAAGTACCTCCATTACGCTTTTATTTAAACAGGTTTATTCCATTTCAAACTTGGTTTTACCGGAGAATGTGTTACTTTCATCCAAAATTAATCGTGTAGAATGGTTCATATTAAGATTAACGGTCAACTTGTTGAAGTAAAAGAGGGAACCTCGGTTCTAAAAGCTGCCGAAATGGCCGGAGTTAAAGTTCCTGCACTCTGTTTTAACGAAGAGTTGGGGCATTTTACCTCCTGCAT
>JBBRGJ010000239.1:0-3937 GCA_038240835.1 Bacteroidales bacterium
TTGGAAGATCTTTTGGATGTTCAGATATTCGATCGGAACAAAAAACCCATCGAGCCGACCGAGTTGGGAATTGAAATTATTTTACAAGCTCGCCAAGTGGTGAATGAACATAAGAAAATTCAAGAATTGATTAAGGATAAAAAAGGGGTGATGAGTGGAAATATTCACATTGGCGTAATTCCTACCATTGCTCCGTATCTAATTCCTCAATTTTTACTCAATTTTATCGAAAAATATCCGGAGGTAATTTTGACGATTTCCGAATTAACCACGGCTCAAATTATAGAACAGTTGAAACTGGGAACCATCGATTGTGGAATTTTAGCCACACCGATTCACGAACCAGCAATTACCGAAATTCCACTTTATTGGGAACCCCTGGTTGCTTATGTCTCCAAAAAACATAGTTTGTTTAAAAAATCCTCTTTCTCGATGAACGAAATTGACATCAACGAGGTGTGGTTGCTCAACGAAGGTCATTGCCTGAGAAATCAAGTCATCAATTTCTGCCACGATCTTAAAAAACACACCGAAGAGATTCACCTTGATTATCAAACAGGTAGTGTGGAAACGCTGAAAAAGATTGTGGAATTGGGTAAAGGAATTACCATTTTGCCCGAACTCGCCATTCAGGATTTTAATGCCAAACAAATTGGAATGGTTCGCTACTTTAACTCTCCCGAACCTTCTCGCGAAGTAGGCATTGTGGTGACCAAAAACTACGTTAAAAAAAGACTTATTGATGCACTTAAAGAGGAAATTCTTTTAGTGGTTCCAAAAAAAATGAAACAAGTGGGAAATAAAGTTGTACTCGAAATAACCTAACATAACAATGCGAACAGTATTTAAAAATCGGTGGATTAAAAGAGGAATAATTGCATTATGCTCTTTGTTTCTGATTGCTTTGTTGATGGCAACTGCGATCACGTTGTATATTCAGAATTATTCCAACAAATACATTTATTCTTCTAGCATTCAGGCGATTCCAAATTGTTATACGACTCTTGTTCTTGGTGCTTCGGTTCATCGAAATGGAGATTTGTCCACAATCCTTCTCGATAGGGTAGATCGCGCTATCGAGTTGTACAACGGAGGTAAAATTAAACGATTTCTACTGAGTGGCGATCATGGCAATCAGGGATACGACGAGGTGAATACGATGAAAAATTATCTTCTTAAAAAAGGAATCGATTCGTCCGATATTTTTCTCGATCATGCTGGTTTTGACACCTATAACTCGGTGGTAAGGGCCAAAGAGATTTTTAAGGTTGATTCTATGTACATTGTTACTCAAAATTATCATCTCTACAGAGCCATATACATAGCTCGCAACAATGGAATTGAGGCTTTTGGATTTACTGCGGATAGAAGAAGTTACCCAGGAATCTATAAATATACGGTGAGGGAATGGTTTGCAAATGTTAAATCTTGGTTTTGGACTATCACCAATCATCAACCTTACTTTTTGGGAACTAAAATTCCAATAACGGGCGATAGCAAGTTGTCGTGGGATAAATAAAATAATAGAATGGAAAAACTTTCAGTGGTTATTATCACCTTTAATGAAGAGAAAAACATTTCGCGATGTCTCGAAAGTGTGCAATCAATTGCCGATGAAATCGTAGTGGTGGATTCTAACTCTTCCGATAAAACAGTAGATATCTGTAATTCCTTCGGAGCTAGGGTTATACAACAACCATTTTTGGGTTATACCGAACAGAAAAACTTTGCTGTAGCGCGAGCTATTCACCAATTGGTGTTTTCTATCGATGCCGACGAAGCGCCCGACGAAAAGTTGATAAAATCGATTTTGGAAGTGAAAAAAACCGCAACTGCTATGGGCTACTCCATGAACCGATTGACAAATTATTGTGGCAGTTGGGTGAGACATTGTGGTTGGTATCCCGACCGGAAATTGAGACTGTTTTTTAAAGATAAAGGTGCTTGGACGGGGGGTGCGTTGCACGAAAAATACGAGTTACACCACCAAGAAGTTCCTATTTTGTTGAAAGGTGATTTGTTACACTATTCCTACTACTCCATCGACGAGCACATCAAGCAGGTGGATAAGTTTACGGCGATTTCCTCCAAAGAACTTGCAGACAAAGGATACTGTCCTTCCGCCTTAAAATTATGGTCCGCAGCTCCAGTTAAGTTTTTCAGAGATTATATTATCAAACTAGGATTTTTGGATGGATATACGGGATTTCAAATATCAAAAATATCTGCTTTTGCGACCTATTTAAAATACGCAAGGGCGCGTGATTTATATCGTATAAATAAACTAAAGTAATGAAAATAAATGGATTTGGGTGTGCTATTTTGCCCAATATCAACCTTTGTAAATTGCGATTAAATACCTATAATTGAGATGAAAAAAATATTAATAAGCAGAACTGATAGCATAGGAGATGCCATGCTTACACTTCCAATGGCGGGTTTTCTGAAAAACAAATTCCCTGGGGTAGAAATCTATTTTCTTGGAAAAAACTATACGCGTCCATTGGTGGAATGTTGCCACAATATTGACCATTTTATCAGTTGGGATGTCTTAGGTTCGCTCGATTTTAAGGAGCAGGTTGCAACTTTCGAAAATCTAAACCTAGATGCAACCATTCATGTATTTCCCAACAAAGAGGTAGCTAAAGCCATTAAAGCCGCTAAAGTTCCCCTCAGAATCGGAACGTCTCACCGCACCTTCCATTGGCTTACATGTAATAAATTGGTGGATTTCTCTCGCAAAAACTCCGATTTGCACGAAAGTCAACTGAATTTTCAATTACTTAAACCCATTGTGCCGACTTTTTCTGCTGATTTTGAAAACATGTTTTCATTGAGTGGATTTCATGCCCCCGAAAAACATCCAGAGGTTGATCAGTTGATTGATACATCGAAAATAAATGTCATCCTGCACCCAAAATCAAAGGGAAGTGCTCGCGAGTGGGGACTTGAGAATTTTGAAGAACTGATAAAATTATTGCCCTCCGAAAAATATCATATTATTTTAACTGGCTCTGAAGAGGAGGGACAACTTTTTAGAGAAATATTGGTGACTCCTTTTCCACAAGTCTGCGATGCCACGGGAAGGGTGAGCTTAATACAACTTATTTCACTAATTGCCCACGCAGATGTGTTGGTGGCTTGTAGCACCGGACCGCTCCACATTGCCTCCGCATTGGGGATTAATACCGTTGGGATTTTTCCACCCATACGCCCAATGCACCCAGGACGATGGCGACCCATTGGTCCAAAATCAACAGTATTTGTCAAAGACACAGATTGTAATAAATGCAGAGACAACAGTATTTGCACCTGCATCACCGAGATTGACCCGTTGGAAGTGGCCCGTGAAATATTTCAAATTGGATAGGAAAAAACAGAGCACCTTAAATCCACAAACAATCGAAAAATCCACCTCTCTTTTAACTTTTTCAAAGAAGTCTTGTCCCGACTACTATTGGGATTTTGTTTGCTGGAGTTTATCCCGCAAGGCGGGATGTCAAGACAAAAGTGACACTAAAAAAGAAAAATCTTCGAAGTAAAATAGTTTTCTCTATTAAAAAAAGAACAATTCTTCGAAGTAAATTGTATTTTACCGCGGTATCAAAGCAAAAAAAAAGGCTGCCTTAGCAACCTCTTTTTCAGAACATAATATTATTACATTTTTATCGTAAGAACCCCTCTTCCGCCATCACGGTCGCAAGTTCTGGTTGCGATTAAAGTTGGTTTTGCAACTCCTTCCAATACTTGTAGTTTTACTTTTCTAACCCAAGTACCTTTGGATAATTCCTTCCAATCGGTGCCAGATAATATTTTTACTCCGTTTCCTTTAAAATTAGTGCCTTTGATAGCGGTTGTACAGTTGCTGTGAATAAGTACTAAGGTGACTTTAACCACTAGTTCATCGCCCACTTTATACTTGCTCTTTTCTTTTTCT
>JBBRGJ010000240.1:0-3914 GCA_038240835.1 Bacteroidales bacterium
AGTGATGTGAAAGCAGTGGATGTTTCGAACTTAAATAATTTAGTAGCAGGAGTCAACATTATCTCTCATAACTTGTGTTATGGCGTAAGCGATGCTCAAGTTCAAATAACAACTACTGGTGGAGTTCCTCCGTTCAATTTCTCTTTAAATTCAGGAACTCAAACATCAGACAGTCTGTTTACAAACTTAGCTCCAGGCAGCTATCAAGTTTCGGTTAGAGACATAAATACGTGTCCAGCAATTGCAACTTTTGTAATACAAGCCAAAGATCCTATCATTGTTGATTTGGTATCAAAAGGTGATATCGATTGCAGTGGCTCAAATGGAGGCAGTGCTGAACTATCCGTAAACGGGGGAGAAGCTCCATACTCTTACAATTGGTCGAATGGTAATACTCAATCAACTTCAGCCAATCTTACATACGGCATAAATACAGTAACGATTACTGATGCAAACAACTGTGTATTAAACTATCAGGTGATGATATCAATGGGTGAGACAACCAATCAATTAGAAGTTCTAAATGTTTTCTCTCCTAACAATGATGGAATCAATGATTATTGGGTTGTTAAAAACTTAGAGTATTTCCCAGAAAACGAACTGGTAATCATCAACAGATGGGGAAATGAAGTTTATACACAAAAAAGTTATAAGAACGACTGGGATGGAACTCAATTAGCTGAAGGTACTTATTTCTACATACTCAATGTGCAAATGTGTAATGAGTTAAAGAAATTCTCAGGCTACATTACCATTATTCGATAGTAAAATAAGGTGGGGGTCATTTTATCCCCCACCTTTATTGTAGAATTAAAAAAAAGGACCAATATTTTAAATTTGAAAGCAATGAAAAAAATATATATAATCGTACTCGTAATGTTATCCGGTTTTAGTATTGCACAGCAAAACTCACAACTGAACCATTACATTTTCAACCACATGACCATCAATCCTGCATACGTGGGAACCAAACAGTGGACGAACATGAATTTTACCACAGGTTCGCAATGGACAGGTCTAGATGGCGCTCCATTTACTCAAGTATTGAGTTTGGAAGGACCAATTTCCAAGTCAAATGGGTTGGGGGTTCATATTGTCAACGACAAAATTGGAGCACAATATCAACAGTCTATTTATGGAAGTTTTTCGCACATTCTAAAATTAAACAAGGATTTAAACCTATCCATGGGGATTTCAGCAGGAGCTTCGTATTTCACCCTCGACGGAACAAGATTAAACAGTGGAGATGATTCAGACCCATCCATTCCAAAAACAAAAGTAAGCTCTTTACGTTTTGATCCTAAAGCGGGTTTGTTTTTATACTCAAAACGTTTTTATGCTGGATTCTCGGTCAGTGATTTACTGGGTGATGTAATTCAAAGCAATGATTTAATGACGATGGAACAGACACAGCACTATTATTTAACCTCCGGCTATGTATTTGACATTGGGGATAAATTTAAACTTAAACCTAGTTTTTTAATTCGTGAAGATTTTAAATCTCAAACCAATTATGATGTCAGTACATTTTTGTTGTTTAACGATATTTTTTGGATTGGGATGACCTATCGTTTCGGCTCTAAGTCTTTTATGAATGAAAAATTAGACAATTCATTAAGAATGAGAGATGCGATGGTTTTTATGACAGAGTGGAACATCAATAAATCACTGATTTTAGGATATGCATATACGTTGTCAACAACTGCACTGAAGGGATATTCTGGGCATGAAATAGAAGTGACTTATACATTCCCTAAGAAAGAAGATACACGAATGAGAACACCTAGATATTTCTAACATTTAAAAAATGACATTTATGAAAACAAATATACACATAACAATAGGGCTCATTTTGGCAGTAATATTTCTTTCGCCAAATTTTATGAAAGCCCAAAACGCAACGACTAATCTGGCCATCGAACGGATGAATGATTACGATTACGTAAAAGCGATTTCTATTTACACCAATTATTTTAAAAAAAACACGCCCTCTAAGGAAGACATTCGCAACATTAGTTATTGTTATATGATGACAAACGATACGAAGTCGGCTAAGGATTGGGTCTCAAAACTTGTCAAGAACGACAATCCAGAACCCAAAGAGTTGCTTTTGTATGCAAATCTTTTGAAAAATGAGTCGGAACACGAACAGGCAATTATAGAGTATACCAGATATAAAACATTGGTTCCAAACGATCCAAAAGCAGATGTGATGATTCGTTCATGCAAAAATGCAATCTCTTGGATTGAAAACCCAACTCCTTTCGAAGTCACCAATATGGATAAGTTGAATACTGAGAATGCAGATTTTGGGTTAGTTCCACACAAAAATGGCTATGTTTTTACGTCAGATAGAAAGTCGAAAAGTCTTGGCAAAGACGATACATACGGGTGGACGGGAAATCCGTACCTAAAACTTTATGAAACAAAAAGTGCAGAATCAGGATCGTCCATAGATGCAATGACCGATTTAAACGACAAATTCCATAATGGTCCTGGACAATTTGATCCAAACAGTCAAGAGTTTTTCTTTACACGAACAAAAATGGTCAGAGTTTCCAAAAAAACGTTGAACAACGACCCAACAAGTTGGATAGAAAAAGTAGCATCGTCTGAGTATGAAAACAGGTTAGAAATACATATTGCCAAAAACAAGGATGGAAAATGGACTTCAATTCTGCCTTTTCAGTACAATAATCCCGAAGAATATTCGGTGGGTCATCCCACAATTTCAGCAGATGGTAATACCTTGTATTTTGTCTCCGATATGCCGAATGGCTTTGGAAAAACAGACATCTATTCCTGTCAACGGAATGCCGATGGTTCTTGGAAAAAACCCGAAAACTTAGGGAATACAATCAATAGCAGTGGCAAGGAGATGTTCCCATTTATAGATAAAGATGGAACGTTGTACTTCTCGAGCGATGGGCATGAAGGAATGGGAGGATTGGATATTTTCAAATCTACTCATGTTAAGAACAGTTGGAGCAATGTAGAAAATTTAAAATACCCAATCAACAGTTCAAAAGACGATTTTTCGGTCTATTTTACCCAAAGTGGTAAGTCTGGATATCTTTCGTCCAACAGATATGGAGGCAAAGGAAATGACGATATTTATAGTTTCAATCTCAATCCGCCATCAGAATTAATTTTGGTTGTAATACCAAAACAGATCGACGAGAATAATAACATTGTTCCACTTACTGGAATGACCGTCCGCATTGAAAATATTACCGATAATAAGAAAATAGATGAGCCCAAGTTTGTCAACGGAGTATATACAATTACGGGCAAGTGTAAAACAAATTACTACATTGCTGGAAGTAAAGAGGGTTATCTCACGAGTAGCAAAACCATCGAAACTGAATGTAAAACTCGAAATGACACTCTTTTTGTAGAAATTATATTAGACAAACTTAAAATTGATCAACCGATTGTTCTGAAAAATATTTACTACGACTTTGACAAATCATTTATTCGGAATGATGCAACGGCTGACTTAAACAAGGTAGTTCAAATTATGAAAGATAATCCAGATATTTTGGTGGAACTTGGCTCTCACACAGATGCTCGTGGTTCCGATGAATACAACATCAAATTATCCCAACGAAGAGCTGATGCTGCAGTGAAGTATATTATTTCCAAGGGAATTAATAAAACAAGAATCACAGCCAAAGGTTACGGCGAAACACAACACTTAAACGAATGCTCAAACGACGTAGAATGTAGCGAAGAAGCGCATCAATTAAATCGTAGAACAGAGTTTAAGGTTACAGGTTTCATCAAAGGAAAAAGTGTTAAAATCAAGAGTGATCGATAACGGATATTTTTAAGAAAATATTAGTTCTTAATTAAAAAAACCAAATAACAAAGATTCGTTATTTCGAAATGTAAAAAGAGCTGCCTTCGGGTGG
>JBBRGJ010000241.1:0-3885 GCA_038240835.1 Bacteroidales bacterium
TACAGCAAATTATACTGTGGATAATAGAAAATT
This sequence comes from Bacteroidales bacterium, assembly GCA_038240835.1. Lineage (GTDB taxonomy): Bacteria > Bacteroidota > Bacteroidia > Bacteroidales > WCHB1-69 > JBAXTE01. The sequence goes on from JBBRGJ010000241.1 coordinate 34, forward strand.
ATATTTAATTGAAGTGCCTGATGCAAGTCAGATTACTTTGTCTTTTTCGCAGTTCGCCTTGGAGACAAATTATGATTTTATGTATATCTATAATGGAAATAGCGTTTACTCACCCAAAATTGGTCGATACAATACGGTAAGTCCTGGAACAATCACCTCCTCGGGAAATCAATTGCTGATTGAGTTTCGTTCCGATTGTGCGACTTCTGCGGCTGGGTGGACCGCCAATTGGACTTCTAAAACTTCCGACAATATTGCGCCCACTTCCATTATCAACCAAATAGATTCGATGTGGGTAACTGCCGATTATACATCTACCTTTACCGATGCTGATAATGCGGGTGGGAGCGGAGTGGATCGCCGATTTTATCAGGTGATGTATAACGATGGACTGGAGTGGACCTCAAATCAAAATCGTGGATTTGTAGTTGATAATTTCAGTTTATACAATACCGCTAAATGGAAAATTCCTACGGGAAATGTCAGTTGGAGTGTTGCCAATGGTCAGTTGCAAGTGCTTGATACCAATACAGATAACTCTAATATCTACAGCGCTTTAAATGGAACATTGAGTAATACCTATCTGTACGATTTTTATGCTAAAATTGACGGAACTTCCACCAACAAACGATTTGGATTCCATTTTGCCAGCGATAGCGCTTCGCTTTCCAATCGTGGAAACTCCTATTTTATCTACATTCGTCCCGCAACCAATCAGTTGGAATTTTACAAAGTAGTCAACAATTCTTTTACACAAGTGAAAGTAGTTCCAAATATAATCACAAATTTAAACCAATATTATCACTACAAAATTGTCCACGACCGCACTACAGGCAAAATTGAGATATTTATAAATGATATTTTTATCTCCGATTGGACTGATCCTACGCCACTTACTACGCCCTCTAAATACTTCTCGTTTCGTTCGGCAAAAACTCAGATGTGGGTGAAATCGATGCGAGTTTATCGCACCAGAGCCACTTCTGCATTGGTAAAAGTAGGTGCTGATGCGGACGATGATATTCAAATGCAAAGTTCATATTCATCACTTTCTGCTAAAATTAAATCGGTGGTGGTGGATAATACCAACAACTACTCTGCGCTGATGTCTAAAGAGATGCGTGTAGATTGGACAAAACCAATTTTAAGTTGGGTAAATGATGGATTGAGCAGCGATTTGGCTATTTTTGGCTCGCAAGGAGTCATTCGTGGAAACTGGGCAACGGCGATTGATACCAACAGCGGAATTCAACGTTATAAATATGCTGTTGGGACTTCGTTGGGTGGCTCAAATGTGGTTGCATGGACGGATAATTTGTTGTCTACAAATTTTGAAAAAACTGGACTCACTTTCGTCGATGGCACTACCTATTATATTTCGGTGAAAGCACAAAACGGCGCTGGTTTGTGGAGCGATAGTCTCAATAGCAATGGCGCTACTTTCCGTTTGCAACCCGTAGCAGATTTTAATGCCAATACTCAACAAATTTGCATGGGTGGATCAATCCAATTTACCAATTTAAGTGCAAATACCACCGGACAAACTTGGTATTTTACCGGCGGAACTCCCGCAACTTCAACGGCAGTAAACCCAATAATTTCATACGCAACTGCGGGAAATTATGCCGTAAAATTAGTGGTAACCGGACCTTCTGGTGCCGATAGTATTGTTCGCACCAGTTATATTTCAGTGCAAGCAACACCTGCCATTCCTGCAATTGTTTCAAATCCGACCATTTGTCAAGGCAGTATTGCGCAGTTAGTTGCTTCTGGAAGTATTACGCTTACGTGGTATTCAACATTGACAGGCGATAATTTGCTGACAACGGGAACTACTTTAAATACTGGGAACTTGAATGCAAATACCAACTTTTACGTCCGTTCCGAAATTGGAACTTGTTTTAGTCAGATGAAAACATTCAGCGTAATCGTAGAACCCATGCCAGCAGCTCCTCTCATTACGCCACCAACGGCAATTTGTAGTGGAAATTTAGATACACTTTTCGCCACAGGCGCGTCTACCATCAAATGGTACAACTCCGAGTTGGGAGATAATTTATTGGCGACAGGAACTTCATTTATCACGCCAGTTTTAACGCAAAACACAACTTATTTCGCTCGTGTAGAAACTGTTACATGCATCACTTCAATGAGTTCCGTCGTCGTATTGGTGAATTCAATTCCAGAAGTGCCCACAATTTCTCAATCTCAAATGTGCTGTTATGGTGACTCTTTGGCGTTGAATGTTTCGAGCGAAAATGAGGTCTATTGGTATCATCAAGAGGATGAAATAATTCCATTTTACATGGGGAATAGTTATCTGACCAACTCCTTGTTTGAATCGGATACCCTTTTTGTGCAATCAAAAATGGGAGATTGTTACAGCAATTTTGTGCCGATTCAAATACATGTAAACAGTTTACCTGCTGCGCCAATTATTACTTTAAATGGAGAAGAAATATGTTCCGATCTGTCTACAAATCTTATGTGGTTTTTCAACGAAAACTTGATAGACACTCTTTTAAGTGCCTGTTTTATTCCAGTAGAAGATGGTATTTATTCAGCCCAAGTTTTCAGCGCCGAAGGATGTATTTCTGAATTATCCAATTCAATTAATTTTACCCATACTTCTGTTGGAATGATTTATCATAAAGGAGATTTTAAAATTTTGCCAAATCCTGCTTCTTCAGATATTTCTATCTTGTTGGAAGGAGATGAACCGATATCTTCTGTCACAATTTTTAATACATTGGGAGAAGTAGTGGTGAGAACTTTTACAGAAAAGGAAAAAATTGATGTTTCAAAATTGTCAAAAGGAGTCTATTTTGTCGAAGTAACCACCGAAAGCAAGATGTTTGTCCAGAAATTATTGATTATTAAATAGTATTTGCTTCTAAAATGATAATATTTAATTGTAGTTTTTTTCTGAAATTGATTGTTTTTATTCTTTTACAAGCTATTGACTCTAAGTAAATAACAGTTCTGTTGCATCATTAAGAATTAGAGTTTGAGGGAGGAGATGTAGAAAAATATCTTGCTAAATTGCGAAGAAATTTGAATGTTTGAGCTCTTTTTTATATTTTTGCATAAATAATCAATTACAAAAAGAGGATTCGTTATGTATGTTTATAAGTTTAGAATAACAGTAGATGAGGTAGATGACTTTGTTAGAGATATAGAAATTGCTGCAAATCAGACTTTTGAAGATTTTTTCATTTCAATAGTTAATTGTACAGATTTGAATTCGAGTACATTGTCTTCATTTTTTATTTGTGATGCTAAATGGCGCAGAACTAGAGAGTTGACGCTTGAAGATATGGGTGTTGACGACGATGTCCAAAATCGTGATGATTATGATGAGGATGAAGATGATTATACTCCGAAGATTCCTGTAAGAATGATGAAAGCGACTTTAATCAGCGAATCAATTGATGATCCGCATCAACGGTTGATTTTAATGTACGATTACATGAAACCGACGATGATGTACATTGAGTTGCTCAAAACATTAGATGCTTCTGCCGATATGAGTTATCCACGATGCACTTTTCAAGAAGCGAAATTACCCGTTACGTTGAAAAATAATTTCCCAATTATTGGCGCTATTGGCGATGATGAATTTGATAATCTAACAAACATCGACGACGAAGATATTCCAGAAGAAGACGAAGATTTGATTGAAGATGTAATTGACGATGAAGATCTTCAAGGATTAGAAGGTGTGGTGGATGAATTTGAAGGAGGAAAATTTTAATTGAAACCTCTTTTATGTGTTATTACAGGCCCCACAGCTTGTGGTAAAACTGATATTTCTATCCGATTAGCCCAATATTTTAACGCCCATATAATATC
>JBBRGJ010000242.1:0-3819 GCA_038240835.1 Bacteroidales bacterium
TCACTTTTCACGACTAAATGCACTAAGTCCTCTAAAAACTTCTTACTTCTTTTCACGTTTCACGAAATATCATTTCACGTTCTTAAAATTCAAATATTATGTTTTTAAAAGAAATTTACACCCAACGTAGGGATGCTCTTATGAGCAAAATTAAAGGCGGATTGTTAATCCTTCCTGGAAACACCGAGAGTTCGATGAATTATCCTTCCAATACGTATCATTTTCGTCAGGATAGTAGTTTTTCGTATTTCACGGGACTCGAAATTCCAAATTTGGCGTTGATCATCGATCTCGACAGCAAAGTGTCTACTTTGTATGGCGACGATTTTGAAATTGACGATATTATTTGGATGGGTCCTCAACCTTCAATCGTAGATCTTGCATCCACTTGTGGAATCAAGTCAACCGCCGCTTATGGCGATTTTGAAAAGGTGATTAAAGAAGCTGCTCTTGCTGGTAAAACAATCCATTATTTGCCTCCTTATCGCGGGGAGACTAAGATTCAGTTGAATGCAATTTTGGGTATTCCGTTTGATTTGTTGAAGGAAAAAGCGTCCATGGAGTTTATAAAAGCAGTGGTTTCGCTGCGTGAAGTTAAACATCCATACGAAATTGAGCAGATTGAAAAAGCGTGTCATACAGGATATAAAATGCACACTTCTGCCATGAAACTTTGTAACCCAGGCGTGTATGAGCGAGAAATAGCGGGTGTTTTAGAGGGAATTGCCATTGGGGATGGCGGATGTGTTTCGTTTCCTGTGATTTTATCACAACATGGCGAAACGCTTCACAATCATGATCATAGTCAGAAATTAGAGACTGGAAAGTTGTTGCTGATCGATTGTGGTGCCGAAAATGGACAAAACTATTGCTCCGATAATACTCGTACTGTTCCGGTGGGAGGAAAATTCTCTCCGATTCAAAAAACAATCTATGAAATTGCATTAAAAGCAAATATGGACTGCATTGCTGCGGTAAAACCTGGAGTAAAGTTTATTGATGTTCACTTTTTAGCTTGCAAAGTAATTGCTGAGGGTTTAATCAAACAAGGATTGATGAAAGGGGATGCAGATGCAGCTGTAAAAGCAGGTGCGCACACTTTGTTTATGCCTCATGGGTTGGGTCACATGATGGGCATGGATGTTCATGATATGGAAAACTTAGGCGAAGATAATGTAGGGTACGATTCAAATACTACCCGTAGCGATCAGTTTGGAACGGCTTATGTCCGTTTAGGAAAAGAGTTGAAACCTGGCTTTGTTGTTACCATTGAACCGGGTATCTATTTTATTCCAACATTGATTGATATTTGGAAAAAAGAAGGAAAACATACCGAATTTATCAATTACGATAAATTGGAAGAGTTCAAAACTTTTGGCGGAATCCGTATCGAAGACGATGTATTGGTGACCGAAAACGGCGGTAGAGTTCTAGGAACTCCAATTCCAAAAACTGTGGCCGAAATTGAAGAGATTATGAAATAGTAATTGTCAAAACTAAACAAAAAGAGAGGCTGGTTGTAAAACTCGCCTCTCTTTTTTTAGCCAAATATAAGATGGGATTTTTTTAATATTCCCTATTCCATCACATCAATCCATTCACTCACATGAATATCCTTAAACCGAACCAGTTGGAAGTGTTTGAAATCTTTGGTTTTATATTCTAAATTGTACAACAAAATATCATCATTTGGAAGATCAGGATGAGAATTGAACGATTTTGCGGTCGCTTTGATTAAATAAAAATTGTCTTTCAGCTTTTTCTCTACAAATCCAAAACTCCACAGACCAGAAGAGTAAGAAAATCTTGATTTTTCGGGCACGTAGCTATTTAGTTTTTTTAAAAACAGATCGTCTGTAGGGATCGTCTCCACTTCCATTACGTTGTTTTTATTTACAAGAAATGTCTTGTGGATAGAATACAGTCCATTTAAAGTAAACCATGAAATTACTTCACCGGGAATGTCTTCATGAAGTTGAGGTTTCTCTCGAAGATCTATCATTGATTTTTGAAAATCTAACAGCGCTTTTTCCGTGTAATTTTCATGCCTATATTTCGCTTTTAATTGTTGTAATGTGTATGTTTCCCTAGAGTTTTGAGCAAATATAATAAAGGGAAAAGTGATAAAAAGTAAAAATAAAAGTCTGTTTTTCATAAAATAAAATTTGTTTAGCGGTTGCCATTTTTAGGTAATCGGACTGTTTCTTGGTTTTTAATCATACTTCTTTTATGTTTCATTGTCAATTGGTCGAAATTTCGATGATTAGTAAGAAGTGCATTTCCAAAATTTATAATCCTTTTCTAAAACAATGTTTTCGTGAATTATTATTGTATTATAATCCGAATTTAAATAGACCTCAGAAGGCATTACTAAAAATGTGTCACATGGTAATTCGATTTCCAACGTTCCGTTGACAATAGTTTTCTTAATACTCATCGCTTTAAGTTCATCAAAACCACCACTAACTAAGTGATCTATGTCAGATTTTAGGATAAAGTATAAATCCCCATTATAAATGTTATATGTTCTCGACGCCTCGTCAATTACCGGCATACAATCTCCAATTCCATATTTTACATTTCCTTTTAACCCTGTTGTGATTTCAATAATTTTGTCCTCTTTTTTACAACTTATAAAAGTCATCAAAAAGATTGCGAAAATACTAATCCATATTTTTTTCATATTATTTGGTTTTTGATTAATCGTTTTGAGAATTTTGAGCTACACCTTTATTTCTATTTATTTAATTGGTCATTAAATCATAATTAATTCAAAAAAAAAACTATGGGTTCATCCTTTTCTTTAAGAAAAATGCAAAATAACTAAGCCAAATCATAAATGGGATTAAAGTAAGACGTTGGAAAAAACCATCCATATTTGGAAAAATATTTTTTGAAGTCGGCACTTTTGTTACATAAGTAAAGATAACCAAAGAAAAAGTAAGTACTATTGCAAAAAACAAAGTCCACTTTTTGAGTGATTTAAACTCTTCTTCCATTTTGAATAGTTTTAGAAATATCCATGAACTTATTGGCATTAATAAAAATACAACTCCGCCGAAAACTCCATGTATAATTCCGTGTATGCTCTTTTGATTTGTAAATATTGTTTCCGGATCTGTGACAAAAAGTCCAGAAATAAAATAGGATGATGCAATAATTAAAAATAAAATTGGTCCTGTTGATGATAATTTCCGTTTTTGAAATTTTAGTAATAATCCCAAACTGAATACAAAGAATAAAAAACCAAATAGCAAAAAGTTAGTAATTTGTATCCAGCCTCTATTCCCCAATGACAATTCACTGATAAAATTTGTCATTGCTGAATAATTTTCGCGAAATAAGCCTTCAACTGTGAAAATTATTACAAATAGTATCGGTGCAATTATCCCACTATACACTGAGATGAAACCTATTCTCTTTTTCATAATTTCTATTTACATTGTCAGCCCACTAACGTATAACCCGTGTTCAAGCACAACCCTCCGTTTCACTACGGGTGTATTTTTTTCGTTCAAATTTACGTAAAAGTATCTGGATAATCAAACTTTTTATAAATCCTTAAATCCGCAACCAATTGTTTAGATTACAATTAACATGCTAAATTACAGATGTTTACATATAGGATGAGTTTCACTTACTTTAGTGAAAAAATAATTTATGAATATTGCTATCTCAGACCGACCTTGTCAAAAAAGCGTTAAGAAAAAGAGGTGATTTTACGGATGAAGCGAGGCGGGTGCGTTGAAGTAAATAGATCCAAATCTGAAACATCCGTTATGTGAATTAAATTACCTACGTAAACCTTATAGCTTGGCT
>JBBRGJ010000243.1:0-3799 GCA_038240835.1 Bacteroidales bacterium
AACCAAAAAATCAAGACTTCGCCAAAAAAGCTAAAAAAGAGGTGGTTTTACGGCGCGAGCCAAGCTATAAAATTTACGGAGGTAATTTAATTCACATAACGGATGTTTCCGACTTGGATCTATTTACTTCAACGCACCCGCTCGCTAATCCCCGAATATAAAGTTTCTAAATCGCATTTTGATTATACTTGATATTCGAGGGCAGGCCGTAAAATCACCTCTTTTTCTTAACGCTTTTTTGACAAGGTCGGTCAAGATAGCATACCGGTCTTTTTAATACAAAAAAACCATTTTACTCAGAAGGTTTTTTCATTAGCAAAATTAAAGATTAGGGTTAGTCAAATCTAGAAGAAAAGACTAATACTAGGTTTCACGCCGAGACTTTGCCAAAAATCAACAATCGTTTATCTATGAGGCAGTTATGTAATTCTGTCATTGATAGACTTCATCCAAAAAATTTTGGAAATAAAGGGTTGATGACAGTTGGAAAATCTGCCAATATTTGCAACTAAATAAACACAGTGTAGACGTGTTTATTTTAACGGTCATACTGAGCCTGTCGAAGTATTAAAGTGAGAGCTTTTTGGAAAGCACTTTTTATAGTCCTTCGACAGGCTCAGGATGACCCCGAAAAGTAGAAAAATCAGAAGTGGTTTTTTCAATCTGTCATGGGTAGTTAGTTCACCATGGCGTGAAAATATTATAGAAAAAGTTCTAATACAAATTGAGATTCCGAACGAAACAGAGTAAAGTGAGGAATGACAGACTTTTACGTAATAAAAAGTGAGGGAATGGGTTTTCTGGCGGTTTCACCGCCAGAAAACCCATTCCCTCTAAAAACGAACGAACCTACTGTCATTCCGAACGAAGTGAGGAATCTCATTTTTTCAGGACAACAGTTTGTTGAAATTCTGTATTAGTATTCTAAAAACGGCAATTCCAGTCCTAAGAATCTCCTCCAATAGGTTTATTTTCTTTCCTAATCACCCCATATTTACATACTGGACCTGGATCTACCGGTTTTGGTTTTTTGTAAATTGGTTTCTTTTTGGGAATCACCTTCACTTGAGCAACGGTGTCTTTTTTAATCGTGTCCTTAATCACTTGCGTCGTCTCTTTTACCGTGTCTTTTTTCTCGGTAGTTTCGGCGGATTCAACACTTTTTTTGTCTTGATTTGGTTTACATGCAATCAGAAAGACGATTACCATCCACATCATTCTTAGCGAAATACGCCAGATTTTTTGTTTAGCTGTTTTCATTGTTTTCAATATTTATTGCTTCTTCTAACATTTTTTTATGACATCTTAACACATCGTGATTTTCAAAATCTCTTAGATGTAATCCATTTCCTTTACACCATTTAAACTCTTTGCAATCGGCACAAGTTCCTTCTTTAGCCCACGATCGATCGCGCATTATTTGGTAGCGATTGTTCCAAACATCCAAAAAAGAATCGGTGTAAATGCTTCCTTGCACTACGTGGTGGCTATTGTTGGGACAAGCAGAAATAGAACCATCATTCAACACCGAAGCGATGTTAATACCCGCTCGGCAGAAAAAATAACCATCTCGCACTTTGTCTTCAAAAGCGCCCAAATAACCTTCGCACCCAAAACTCACATGAATATTTCCTTCTCGCCTTGATGTATCGATAAATCGTAATATTTCTAACAACTCAGTGCTACTTATTTGCAACATCGGATCGTCTTTGGCTCTTCCAATAGGGTCTATGGCAAAAATTCGCCAATGTGTAACGCCTAATCCAATCAAATATGTTTTGAGTTCCTCTAATTCGTGAATGTTCTTTTGAGTGATGCAGGTAACAACATCATAAGCAATATCGGGCGTTTGAGCCACCATTTTAATCGCTTTTGAAGCAGCGGCAAAAGATCGTTCGTTTCCTCTGAGCCAATTGTGACTCTCTTCCAATCCGTCGAGACTTATCGTGATGGAATGTAATCCGGCGGTCAAAAGTTCATCTAATTTTTCTCTTGTCAACAACAGTCCATTGGTGACCATTCCCCATGGATAACCCATTTTATTAAGTTCGGTGCAAACACTTGCCAAATCGGCTCTAACCAAAGGTTCACCGCCCGTAATCACAATCATCACCTTGTTTGGATTGTATTGTGTGGCAACTTCTTTGGCTACTTTTAAAAAATCCTCACCGGGCATATCTTTCACCCCTTTATCGCTCCGGCAATCGCTTCCGCAATGTTTACACGCAATGTTGCAACGCACGGTACACTCCCAAAAAAAATAGGTTAAATCGTGTACTTTTGCCTGTACATTAATGTATTGAGCAGATAAATTAAGGGCTAATTTTTGACGAATTGAAGGCGAAATATTCTTTTTACTCATTGGCTAAACTCCTTATGAAGTGGGTGTTTGATGTGAAAAATTGGGACGAACTCCATACTTTGTCTGAGGCGGCTGTTTAGTGCGACAACCTACAAGTATCATAAAAAAAGCCAATACAAGCACTATAAAACGAAGAAAACTTTTCTTTTTCATAACGTTGAGGTTATCGGATGATGATCTTTTTGGTTAAAATACTAGCTCCTTGAATTAGGCTGATTATATAGTTGCCAGATGTTAAATTCAACGAGTTAACGGTTACTTTTTGCGCTCCCTTTAATGAAGTAAATTGTTGAACAAAAACCACAGCTCCAATATCGTTGGAAATAGACAGAGTGGTATTTGCAATATTTGTGGAAGTAAACTCTATGGTAAACTGAGTTGTTATCGGATTGGGATAGAGCGTAAACTCATCTTCTTTCAATATTTTACCAATTTTTTGAGGTTGGAGCAAAGGCTGCGAAGAATTTTTGTTTGGAAGTGGAAGCTCATTTGCGGGAAGAGGGTTTTTTTCAACCGGAGGATTTGTTAAGCAAGGTGGCACATCCAAATGCGAAAGTGAAAAATCGAATACTAAAGACTCATAAGCCTTTATCGTAACTGTTTTTTGCTCAGGAGAAAAACTCCCTCCATTGGCAGAACCATCCTTGTCAAAGGTCGCTAAGGTAACCTTATGTGTGCTGTCGGAGTAGTCATCATAGGAATACAAACGAGCTGAATATTCTCCTTTTGAATTGGTGTATAAAGTATCTACACGATCTGTAAAATCACTTTTAACAATCACTTGAACTTTGTTGATGGGAGTGTGGCACACTTCGGAGGTAATTGTACCATTAATTCTAAAAGCAGCGGGAGGAGCTCCATATTGCGCAATCACTTTGGAAGAAAATCCAACGACTAAGCCCAAAATTGCCAAAAAAGAGCCAATACATTTATATAAGAATAGTTTCATATATCTCGATTTTTTAAGAACCAATGGACAAATATAATCATTATTGCAATATATTTGATAGAAAATCGACCGCAGAAACTAAACATTCTGAATTATTTGTAAAATAATTGAATTATTTCCTAATTAAATTTGGATAAAAGAAAAGGAGTGATTATATTTGCAACTGATATTCATTAAAAAACGTATCTATGAAAAAATGTTTCTTATTATTTAGTTTTATTGCAATTTTTGCTTTTGGAACTAAAGCTTCTGAATCTGTATTCACCGTTAACGACGATGCAGTAAATTCAGCAATTAGTAATGCTGTTGAAATGACCATGGCTGAAACTTTGGCAACAACAACCAGCAATCCATTTTCTACAAACGAAGCTGATCAGCTTTCTGCAAAAAATGGTTGGGCTGCTGCTGCAATTTGTTTCTTCTTGGGTGGACTAGGAATTCACCGTCATTATCTTGGCACTTCTAGTATGATGTGGTTATACTATTGT
>JBBRGJ010000244.1:0-3786 GCA_038240835.1 Bacteroidales bacterium
TATTGTGAGCTTTAGCATGTTCGTTTCCTTGCATACTATCACAACGACTTCAACCTGAACGACAAATTGGGTTGATTGTAACTTTCATACAATTAGGTATTTAATTTATATAGATACACACGCCTCGTGGCGCACCTGAGCTAGTCGAAGGGAAGGACTTCAATACCAACATACTTCGACTAGCTCAGCATGACAGTTTTAAGATTAATGCTTTTTCTCCTTTTCTGGTCATCCTGAGTTCATCGAAGGACTGTAAAAAGTGCTTTCAAAAAGCTCTTTCTTTAATACTTCGATTAACTACCAATGACAGATTTAAAATATTGCTTTTATTTCTGGTCACCCTGAGTTTATCGAAGGGCTTTAAAAAGTGCTTTCATAAAGCTCTTTCTTTAATACTTCGATTAACTACCAATGACAGAATTAAAAACTACTTCTGATTTTTCTACTTTTCGAGTCTTCCTGAGTTAGCCTGCCCTGAGGCCCTCGAAGGGAAGGACTTCATAAGCACTTCCAAAAAAGTTCTTTCTATAATACTTCGATTATCACGATAGCTATCGTGACAGTATGACACTCATTAAATTATTAATTTTCAATATGTTAAGTTTAGAATATCAATGTTTTTATCACTGTCATCAACCCTTTATTCCCAATTTTTTTTGGATGAAGGCTCAGTATGACATCAAGAAAAGTGATAAAAATAGATGCAGTCTCAGAATCACAATAAATAAAAAATGCGCCGATAGAAAATATTCAACGATTAAAAAACAAATAAATAGTGAAAAAAAACATTCTGTTTTTTGCAATAAGCCTCATGCTTTGGACAACTAAAACTTATTCCAACACCTCAACATTTGGAACTCAAAAATAGTAGTTTTGAGATCAACAATAAGACCGAAGTGGTCACTCAAGGCTTGAATCCAATTTGTTTAGATCAATTATTGAGTTGTGTAAAACAGGAGTTGGGCGTTTCGTTGAAGAAGGTAAAACGATCAAAAGACCGTCGCATTGAGTTTGTAAAAACCTCAACGGAAGCAGCGTTTAAAGAGTTGTTGAGTGAAAATAGACTACAATTCGATCCTAAGTCGTCCGCAGAAGGTTATGGGATAAACATTAGTCCCGAATCGGTGCAAATAGTAGCGCTCACCGATGCAGGCATTTTCTATGGATTACAGACACTAAAGCAGATTATTTCGGCCAATAACAAGGAGAAGGCAATTCCCTCATTATTGATTTACGATTTTCCAGATATTGCAGTTCGTGGTTGGCAAGATGATATTAGCCGAGGTCCCATTCCAACAATGGAGATGCTTAAAGAGCAAATCAGAAAAATGTCTTACTACAAATTAAACCATTTTACGCTCTACATCGAACATGTTTTTAAACTCAACAAACATCCAGAAATTGCGCCCAAAGATGGAATTTCCAAAGCGGAAATTGATGAGTTAAGCAGTTTTGCAAAGAAATATCACATTAATATAATCGCTAGTTATCAGTCGTTTGGGCACATGGAAAAGACATTGTCGCTTCCAAAATTCAAACATTTGGCCGAAAATGACCACATTATATCACCAGCCTTGGAAGAGTCGTATACCTTTCTACAAGAAGTTTACGAAGAGATTGTTCCCGCATTTAACAGTGAATATTTCAACATTAATTGCGACGAAACATACGGGTTAGGCAAAGGAAACTCGAAAGCAATGATCGACACCATGGGAATTGATGGGGTTTACTTATATCACATCAATCGATTAAATAATATATTGAAAAAATATGGCAAGAAAATATTAATGTGGGGCGATATTGTCTCCAACTATCCAAAAATCATTGACAAATTGCCCAAAGATATCACGGTTATAGCTTGGGGATATCACGAAGCAGAGAATTTTGAGTATGCCATTACGCCGATTTCCAACACTGGAATTAATTTCTGGGTGGCTCCTGGCGTGAACTGCTGGTCGAATATATTTCCCGATTATCACACCACCGAAATAAATGTTTACAATATGATTCGAGATGGATATAAACACCATGCAACGGGCGTTTTAAACACCACTTGGGACGACGATGGCCTGAATTTTTTCCAAAACAATTGGCATGGATTAACCTGGGGCGCTGAAGTCAGTTGGAAAGCACCTTCCACAGATTTATCAACAGCACTGTCAAACGCTGATAGAAAAAGTCGCTATCGAACTTTTAATGAAGCATATAACGAACTATTTTTCGGACTAAAAAAGGAGAATATCAACGATTATATCCTAGAATTCTCAAATATGAAATACGCTGGAGTGAGGGATGTACTTGCAAATACTCAGTTTTTCGAACCCATATTCCCTATACATTTAGAGTATATTTCGACAGAGAGTCGAGAAGCAAATCATACCTTGTATTTACGATTAGACTCTTTGAAAAAAGAGGTGGAAATCGCGGCCAAAAGTGTAACCAAAAACAGAGAACCCCTCGATTATTTGACTTTTGCAATTGAGCAAGTGCAGTTCACGGTCCAAAAGAATTTTCTTCGTGTGGAACTTTACAATTATATTAATCAAAAAAACGAGCTCTCTTCCACCGAATTAAAAAACAAGATTAAAACGCTAACTCAAGATCTTTCAGTTTTGAAAACTAAATACTCAACGCTTTGGAATCAAGAAAACAGAAGTCATTGGTTGGATGTAAATTTGAAAAAGTTTGATAAATTGATGAACGAATTGAATAGCTTGAAAAATTACTGTATCATATCGCCCAGCGAAGTAATTTCGGACAAAGGGAGAGCTATATCGATGCACTCGTTGTTTGAAAACTCACCCGTTTACTACTCCATTAACCAAGATTCTGTTGGAAATTTTTCGACAAAATACATCGATACAATCTACATTCACGAAGATGTAAAAATTAAAGCATGTGTGGTTCAAAACAACCGTTCATTTGGTATTTCTGAATGTAATTTGGTGTATCACAAAGCAATTGGGAAACTGCTCTCGATGCGTTCTCAGTATAGCCCTTACCACCCAAGTTACGATGGCGGTGGCATCAATGGCTTATTGGATGGTCGACAAGGAGACAGCATCAATTTAAGAAGTGGAAATTGGCAAGGATTTGCAGGTCAGGACATTGAGTTAGAAATTGATTTACAACGGACTGAACCATTACACTCATTTTCGATGGGATTTTTTCAAAACACTTACGATTGGGTTATTTTTCCAAAACAAGTTGAAATTTACATCAAGAACGAATTAACGGAGGAATATCAACTGCTTACGACCATAAAAGGGAAAACATCGCCAGAAAAACAAGGAAATCTCAAAGAGAATTATACCGCTGATTTCAGCAACATCCAATCCAGATACATTAAAGTAATTGCACGATATTATGGCAAACTACCCGAATGGCATCACGCCGGTTCAAGTTACGAATCGATGATCTTCTCCGACGAAATTATTTTAAGATAGCGAGTGATTCCGATAGTTATCGGGAGTGAAATGATTTTTCGTGAAAAGAAAGAAAGAAAGAAAGAAAGAAAGAAAGAAGTTGACGGAGTAACGGGTCCCGAAAAATAAATACATAATATTACTTTTGTATTGAAGTTTCTGCCAAAAAAACAAACATCCAATCAGTTTTATAGATAAATTTGCATAAAAACAGCATCGTAATGATGAACTTAAAACAAATTCGATCTTTATTTCCAATCACCAAAGAGGCAATTTACCTCAACAGTGCTTCGCAAGCGCCTCTAAACATATTGGTAAACGAAAGACTTCAAACTCTTTTAAAAACAGAACTAATTCCCTT
>JBBRGJ010000245.1:0-3743 GCA_038240835.1 Bacteroidales bacterium
TCCATATCTATCTTACTATGAGCAATATAACGTTTCGATAAAAAACTAAATCACAAAAGACAAATAACCTTTCAAAAGAATCCGAAAAATATATCAGGGTTAGTAAAGCTCGTAAACTATAATGCACCAAATTTGAAAAATAAGTGAAAATTTAGCCCAAAATGGTAGGGATTTTCAAAAAAACAAACGAAAACTTAAAGAAAAATGTATCCGATAAATTATTTGCGGATTTAAGGATTTAATTGAACCTTCCGTAATCCTATCAAGGCCCTCTATGTCATCTGGATGATGACGACTACGGTAAATTGAAGAAAATTGATCATAAGGCAATCCTTGTTCAATTTCGAAAATGCGATATAATTCGTCCGACCAAGTGAGTGTGCCAGTAATGAAATTTCTGTTCCAAATTCCTATTTGCGATAGGTATTGAGCCTCATTTAATGTTTTCTCACTTTCTTCTACTTTTTCATTGGCCTTAATTAATTCCAACTCTGTCAGTTTGTGATTCTGACTGTCGTTTACTATCGAATTAATCCGGTCGTTAAGTTCACTTATTTCTTTAATAAGTTCCTCTTTTGTTTTCTGATCAAAGTTAGTTGGTAAGTTCATAACTCACAATTTTTTAATAGTAAATAGTTTATTTTCAGATTTTTAGTAAACTATTTCTCTACAACTCAAAAAGGAGTTTTACTTTCGAGTTGTCAGAGATTGTTATTCTTTATTTATTTTTGTTGACCAATTTCAATTTCTGGTTGACAAAGAGTTGTTTTTATAAATCTTGCTTTCTTTCAGTTCTCTCAAGTAAGAAAGTTGTCAACGTTACAATCGAGTTTCTTATTGTGCCACGCCGCCACCTGACATCGATAAAGACTATGTTTTGCGGCCAGGAACCTAATAACATAACAATTGTTCTAAGTATAAACCTAAACCTACAAAGCAAATTTGGCGTTTGCCGATATTGAACTAAATTCCCTTCGGGGGAAGAGTCTTTTAATTAGTTTATTCTCTGATATTTCTTCTAAAAAATATTGAAACGAGAGAATCAGAATTTCTCCCCAAAATTAAAAATAATTTTTAATATTTCAGTATCATTATGAAAAAAAATAATAAAATACTCAAATTTGCCGCATTCTCCATAGTGGCATTTTCACCTTAATTCCATTTCTTTTTCTTACCCACGCTCGTTTGAATGAGGCCTCTGCAAGGGGAACGTAGCTCAACAGGAACTTCATGCTGCGTTGACGATCCCGATATTTTTTTAATCGGAAGTCTCGTTTTTCGACTGAACGAAGACCGATGTATTGAAATTAGTTTGTTTTCTTGTAGCAGACTTTTTCAAAACGTGCAAATTCAGTTTTAGTTTACACCTGAATGGCTACTCTTTCTTTTTCTAAATGAAACGGTTGCTTAATATTTACAAGACTACCTTAAATGGAAATAAATCCATATTCCATAAAAGTTAGAGCTGAATAAAGCATTCAGCGAATTACATTATACAATTGATGATCAAATCTGTAGATCAGTAAAAATTTGAATTATGCTATGATGGTTTGTCTCATTTTTTCAAATAAGAATCTATCAATAATGTTTTACATTGTATTTTTTGCCATCTGCGGCAGTTGTTCGGAATTTCCGAACAACTGAAATTTCATCCAATTCGCCCGATAGAAATATTTTTGAGGTGTTCGCTTATATTGGCTTTACTGCTATCAAATAAATCAACAATTTGATGTTGCTTGAGCCATATTGTTTCATCGGCAATATTTACTTCGAAAATTGTTGAAGAGTCCTTCGGCTGATATATTACTATCTCGTTATTTGATTTGGCTTCGCCGATTTTACAATTCATAACCCAATTCTTTAAAAACGGTTAGTAAATCACTTTTCGAAGCAGTTTCAGCTTATAGTAAGTCAGAAAATTCGGCTCGAAGACTTTGCATTTTGCCATCGAAATCAATGTTTTCGTCACGGTTTACAAATTCTATGTATTTGCTTGGGACAAGTGAGAAATCTTTTTTTGATATCTCTTCAAAAGAAGCAGAATAACAATATTCGGGGATATTTTTGTATTTGTTTTGAGGGCAATATCATTCTGCTTTGAGTTTTTGATAATATAACTCCATCGGGAAACTTCATTCAGAAAAAACACATTGCTCATATTGTAAAAATAGGGCATTTCTATTTATTTTTCTTTACCATCAGCTATCAGGTTTGCTCTGTGTTCTTCAAACTTGTCGCTGGCAAATTTCAAGAAATAAGTCCTAAAACCACGTGCTTGTATTCAGCCGACTCTACACTTCCTCTCAACTTATTCGCCTATTCCCAGAGGGTTTCCTCAATGTTTTTCTCTTTAATTTGTTTTTTTGCCATGCTGAATGTAAACTATTAATTTAACGCCAAAGATACTAATTTTTGCTCGTGCGTTTGCAAAGAAACAGCTCTTCCCGAAAAAAAAGATTTGTGCGGTTGATTTGTGCGGTTTTTGCGGGATGTGCTGTTTTGTGCGTGGATTCTTCTGTATCTATTTTCCTTTTTCGTTCGCCAAAATTACTTAAAAGATATTAACTTCCAAGTTTTTAGGACTATTATTTAACAAGCTGACGAAAATGGCTAATAATATAGAGTTGAACGGAGCCGATTGCTATGGGAAAGCTATTGTATGAGTATTGTTGTTTTTTGTAAATCTCAAGGCTGATATGTAGCTAAGCCAATGTGATAGAGCTTATAATTGCTTTGTTTGAAAGATTATTGTTTGCTAAAGTGCATAGTTTCCCCATTCTAATTTTGGACATTAGTTGCTATCTGTTTTTCAATGAATTATAAGAACGCTTTATCGTTTGATATTTATCTGGGTTCAAGTTTTATGTTTGTGTTATTTAGCATTATGCCTAATCTTCCGTCTGACATTTTGTGCATTTAAAGCGATTCTTAGCAGTAAGTGAATGCACAGATTAGTTGATTCACCGTAGAAGTAAAAACTCCTTTTTACATGATAATGAAATGTAAGCTCGATTTAAAATCTTCAGTGCTAATTTCATACAAAAATTTACCAAGTTCCTTTTCTAAATGACGAAGAAGTTTGCAATATGTCTCAATAGTGCGAGGGCTGTAATTGCGAATTTGGATCTCCTTGGACAGCAAATTCTCGAAAGAATTTTTTTGATTGTTCATAATGATAATTGTTTGAAGTTTTACGCTTCAAAATTATCAAAATCTCAATTACTGGGACGGCTTAGTTCAACTATCTTATTATAGGCGGAACGGCTTGTGATGTAACTTTGCAGAATAATGATATACGTCCTTGAGCAACGAACGATAATGATATGATATTGGTCATTGAAAAAATGACGCCCGTATTTGGACAACGTTTTTGGGAATTTATTGCTTTGGGTGAATACAAAACCCGTCAGCGAAAACGAGGGGATAAAGAACTTGCAACTGAGTTATTTGATAGGGTTGCTTAAAGTAAGCCACCGAACACTACAACGGTATCGTACTAAAGCTAAATTACCTTATTGCAATTTAAATGGGAAATTGTTTTATCGTCTTACTGACGTGCAGAAATTTATCGATGATCAATTTGCAGGAGTGAAATAGTGATTAATTTTATTGATTATTAAACTCTTTGTTCTGTATGACAGAATAAAAAAGCAGGAAAAACTAATTTGTTATTTCCTGCTTTCTTTTGCAATTGATTAAAAAAAAGGATTAATCGGTTCTCAGATCATGAACATTTATTTTAT
>JBBRGJ010000246.1:0-3742 GCA_038240835.1 Bacteroidales bacterium
TTTTACATGAAAGGGTGTGGTAATCAGTATGGTGTCACCAGATTTAAGCGGTTCGTTCAGTATAATTTTACAAATATCCGGCTGACCAGACAAAACGCTCCACTGAACCTGCTGATTGTCAACCTTAAAGTCGAGAGAATCGATGTATCCCTGCAATTCAGGATCATCATAAAGTTTTTGTTTTCCATTGATTTGGAATAACTGTTTGGCCAATTCGGTTTTGTTATTTGAATAGGCATTCGGCCACAAATGAAAATAAAGCGATTGAAGCGTGTCGGGTGAGTTATTGATGTATTCGATTGTTTCAAAGGCGTTTAATTCGTGTAATTTATCGTCAAGCGTAACATTTATCCTGAAATTGACCTCCTGCTGAAAATATTCCTGCGCCGAAACTTCAGAAACTGACAGGATAAAAAATAAGCAAACAGCCAATAGTTGCATGATTTTCCAGTAGGGGAGTAGTGGCTTCAGATGAACGATATGGGTGTGATTTTTTTGCATTTTAAATGATTGAAATTACAAAACTGAGTCTGCTCCGATAGGTATTTTTCTGCCACTAAGGCACAAAGGCTCAAAGATTTCACAAAGTTTATTTAGATGTAAATCAATACTTTGTG
Source organism: Bacteroidales bacterium (assembly GCA_038240835.1). Lineage (GTDB taxonomy): Bacteria > Bacteroidota > Bacteroidia > Bacteroidales > WCHB1-69 > JBAXTE01. The sequence continues at coordinate 618 of JBBRGJ010000246.1, forward strand.
TTGCTTTGTGTCATGGTGTCTTCGTGGCAATATTGTATAATATAACTTTTCGGAGTGGACTCAAAACTAAATCTTCGTTTTCTTGTTCGATATCGAATTGTATGGATAAAATAAATATGCAATACGGATCTGTATTGCATATTTATTATAAAAAGGTAATCATACCGAATTATTTTCTGAGCAGGAAATTGAATTTTTCCGGATTTTTCGATTAGATCAAAATAAGGATCAGGATAATCAGTAAAATGGTTCCACCGCTGATGTAAATGATTTCGCCACCTTTGCGTACATTTTCCTTAATTCCTTTGCTTTCTTTTCTGAGCTCACGTTTTTCAGCAACAGTCATATCTGATTTGTCGATATTGCGAATTTCTTCTACTCTATTGTTCAGGCGGGTAATTTCTTCTGTTGATAATTTGTTCTCAATTGCAGCCGGAGTATTGGATTTTAATTCAGAATCACTTGCAAATGTTGTTGTTGCTCCAAATGCAAAAATCATTAAAAATGCGATAAAAATTGTCTTTTTCATTTTGTTTCTTTTTAAATTAATTTGAGTGCTTAAAATTAAGAATTGAGTATTTTGACTTGTTACACAATTCTGAAAACTATTTACACAATTGCCACATTCTTTTGTAAGGTTAATCTCGCCATCAGGTAACTTACCGTTGATTCGGCTCCCTGGTTGAGGTTCACATGTGTATCCTCCAGCCCATCGTAACAGCCGCCGGTACAGGGATTGTAAACAATCTGATGCAAGCGGTTACTTCCCAGAAACCAGTTAAAGGCTGTTTCCTTTTTCTCACGGTAATCGTCGTCGTTAAACACATGGTAAAATGTACCTAATGTCATTATTGTGTAGGCAACATCAATCGGCTGCTCGCCAAACTGCCCAGCTTTTTGTCCTTTTTGCAGCCAGTGTTTGTTCGAAATTACTTCAATCCCGTTCTCATTGAAAATTTGTTTCAGCAAAAATTTAAACGAAGCAAGGGCAATGTCTTTATAAACCGCATCTTTTGTCAGCAACCATGTGTAAAGCAAGGCTTCGGGTAAGGTACTGTTTCCGTAGGTAAGGTAACTTTCAAACCATTCCCAATTTTTAGCTGATTCGTGCCTGTACATCTGAACCATTCGATTGGCAAAGGTTTTAATAAGTTCAATATTTTCAGGAGATTTTACCGCGGTTTGATAATAATATAAACCCTTTATGGCAAATGCCATCGATCTTGTGGAGCTTATTGTTCGCATGTGCGGCAGCGATTTTTCAATCATCGATCCGGCATCAGAAATAAGTTTAACAGGTAAAAGACCTTTTAATGAAGTCAGATATCCCAAAGCCCAAATGGCTCGGCCATTCGAATCATCTAGATTTACCTCTTCGTTCTGGCCGGTAAAATGGAGATCTTTATCGACATAATTTAAAAAGTTACCTTCCGGCTGCTGGCAATACTTTATAAAGCGCAGGTATTTTCTGATCTTATAAATGATTTTCCTGTCGCCCGTCGTTTCCAGATACATGCATGTTGCAACAAGTGCCCTGGCATTGTCATCGAGTGTATATCCTGAGCCAATATCCGGTTGATTAATTCTTGAAAACTGGATCATCGCGGTACTGGTTGTCATATCGTTCAAATGTTTCAGGTTGATGGCCGGCAAATTGTAATGAATGGTAATTTTATCGCCCAAAATTTTATCGAACAACATAACATGTGCAACGGCAGAATTTTCCCATGCTGTTGAAACTATTTTCTGCAAAGTATTTATGCTGATGCTCCTTCTTAATTTATCATTTCGGAGCAGTTTGTTCACGGCAGAAGCCAGTTGTTTTGTATTCCGAAAATCAAAAATAATACCTGTATCCTTCGTCAATATTTCTTTTGCATGTGGTATCGGTGTCGAAATGATTGGGCAGCCACAACTCATTGCGTAAACAAAAGTGCCGCTTACAGCCTGGTTCGGATCGTTGGTGGTAAACAGGTAAATATCGGTAAGCTGCAAATATTCTAGCAGTTCGGGCAAATCAAGATATTTGTTAATAAAACGTACATTGTCTTTAAGTCCAAGTTCTTCCACTTTTTGAACGAGCATTTCCCGGTACTTTTCGCCATCGTTTTTTACCACTTCAGGATGGGTTTTTCCTATTATCAGGAACATTACTTTGGGACATTTTTTAACAATGGCCGGCAATGCTTCAATGGTGGTTTCTATGCTTTTTCCTGAACTTAGCAAACCAAAGGTGGTCAGCACCCTGCGGCCTTTCAGTTTATACTTCAGTTTTAATGAAGTTTTGCTTAAACCTGGAACCAAATGTGTTCCGTGCGCTATTACTGAAATTTGCTGTGGTTGAACGCCATAATCCCTTGTTAAAATACCGGCGGAAGTGTTGGTCATTACGATGATAGATTTGCAGGCAGCCGCAATGTGCTGTACATTTTTTTTGAATTTTTCATCAGGATTTGGCAATACGGTATGAAAAACAATCACTACCGGGATTGAAATTTCAGTTATAAATTTCAGGAATGCCTCTTCCAGATCGTAAAAAAAGCCAAACTCGTGCTGTATCAATACAACATTGAGGTCTTTGTCATTATTTATTGTAATTGCCAGTTTTTCATATTCAGAAGCGATGGAGGTTTTCAGGATATATTTCACCTCATCGGGATATTCATAATCCACCTCATCTGCTTCCATCGCGCATACTTTTATCGTCAGGGAATTGCTGAATTTATTATTCAACGATCTGATTAAGTCCTGCGAATAAGTTGCAATGCCGCATTCTCTGGGCGGATAGGAGGTGATAATTAGAATTTCAGTACTGTTATTTTTTATCATGATAGTTTATTTTTTCTTGAAAATCGGTTTCATTTTTAGTAAAGATGGCATGGTGTCACCCAATAAAAATCCCCAGGGTTTCAGCGGTTCTATATGGTCGAAAATGAGTTTTATAATTGCAAGCAGTGGTATTGATAGAAACATTCCGGATATTCCCCACAAGGCATTTCCGGCAAAAACTACAATGATTGAGAACAGTGCATTGATTTTTACTCTTGAAGAAACGATGATCGGAACGATGTAGTTATTGTCAATCAATTGTATGATGTAATATACAATCAAAACATATATCGCAT
>JBBRGJ010000247.1:0-3674 GCA_038240835.1 Bacteroidales bacterium
CGACATCAATATTAAATGTGGAAACTCGCTCATTAGCCGTTATCCGCTAGATGCAGATATAAAAGTAGCCCTTAAAAAGAGCAAATGGAGCATCGATAGTTACCGATTGGCGGTAATGAGCTATCGAAATGCAGCCAACAAGAAGCAAAAACGAGAATTAGAACGGCTGATAAATACCATAAAAAACGATTTTGAAACCGAAGTTTCTACCGGCGACAAACGCTTGCTCAAACTAAACAAAACCAAAGGCGAGTTGATGACCTTAACCACGCAAACTACACTTTTTGGTCGCACCAAAACAGAACAAACCGCTTGGAACAAACAGGTAAAAAGTCTCACCGAAACCATAAACGCGCTGGAGCACGAAATTGCAGATATTCGCAACAATAAAATATACGAAAATGCTTTTGAATGGCGCTTCGAATTCCCCGAAGTACTCAACGATGAAGGCGATTTTGTAGGATTTGATGCGGTGATTGGGAATCCGCCGTATGGGACCATCTTTTCTGAGATGGAAAAACTGTATATTAAAGATGTTTTTCTTTTTACTGACTATCAATTTGACATTTATATGTCTTTCTTTGAAAAATGTTATTTATTACTTAAAAACTGCGCTCAATTATGTGTTATTGTTCCAAATACTTGGATGTTAAATTTGAAAACACCTAATATCAGAAAGTTATTATTTTCAAACTTCAATACACAAAAAATCAGGGCCTTTAGTTTTCCTGTTTTTGAAGAAGCAGTAGTAGATACTTTAATTGTATGCTCATCTAAGGAAAAACCGATTAAAGGGATGATGTCTGTTGAGATTGTTGATAGAGATTTTAATATTATTGAGAACAAATTTCAAAATCAAGAACTTTCACATAATTATAGTTATCCTTTAAATATTTATTTATCAGATTCTGCTTCAATAATTGAAATAAAACTCTCAAAATTCAAAAAGTTTAATGACGTTACGAAAATCACACAAGGCACAAAACCATTTCAAATAGGGAAGGGGAATCCAAAACAAGATGAATCTATTCTTAGAGAAAAACCTTATGTACAAACATTTAAAAAAGATGAAACCTTTGTCCCTTTATTAAGAGGGAGTTTAATAAATAGGTATCTTGTTAAATGGGAAAACAACTATTTTATTAGTTTTGGAGATTGGTTAGCAGAACCACGTTATTCTGCGAATTTTAATGCAGAACGTAAAATATTGATTCGCCAAACAGGAAGTTCGTTAATCGCCACTTTAGATGAAAAACAATTCATTGCTAGAGATAATCTCTATACAATTATATCCACCAATCCTAATTATTCTGAATATGTTTTATTGGCTTTTTTAAATTCACACTTATTAAACTGGTACTACCAAAACATCGTTAATAACGAAGTTGGTGAAGCATTAGCTCAAATAAAAAGAGGACATATCATAAGGTTACCTGTTCCAGACATCAATGAATTGCTGTTTTTAAAAATCAGTGAAATTGTAGTGAATATATTAGCCCAAAAAGAAATAAATATTGAAGCTGACACTACTTTCTTGGAAGCCGAGATTGACCGTTTAGTTTACCAACTTTATGAGTTAACGGAGGAGGAGATTGGGATTGTGGAAAACATCGTAAAATAGAACACTATGACAAAAGATATGAAAAGAGATATTAATGAATTTGTTCAATTCAAAATACAACCTGGTGGTTTTGTAAAATTCAGTCGGAGTATATCTCAGGAAAGAAATTTACATGAACTTCTTAAAGATTTAGGCTTTCGAAAATGCAAAATCAATAAAAAGATTGTTTATTTTCAATGGCAAGATAACGGTTTGAAAAAAGTGAATATATCAATTATAAAGGATGCTTTTAAAGATTTTATCAAACAAGAAAATTTCATCAATTTACCAAAGGAGGTTTCTTCTGAGTATATTTCAGAGTGGTATTATGGATCAAAACCAATCAAGGTGAATGGATTATTTGATTCTGTATTATACCAAGAATTGTCAGAATTTCAAATAGAAACCTATTTTGAACAAGAATAATTAGAGTTATAAATAAATATTAAAAAACTGAATAATGGAAAAGATTGAATTTTTAAATAAAATACCTGATATAATAAATCACAAATCTAGTGGATATGGTGAGTTAGAAATTAGAGATGAAAAAAACATTCAAAAATGTGTTTATTATAAACATAAGGATGATCTGACTAGCTATGGCACATATGGCGATACATGGCAAGATGTTTTTGATAAATTAAGCAAGCAGTTAATAAAAGATGGTATTATTTTTCAAGAAGAAATCAATAAATAAATTAAGCACTTTCAGCTTTAAAGAAAGATACTATTCAAAAATCCTTTATTTAATGCCAGATTACTAGAAGCCGAGATTGACCATTTAGTTTACCAACTTTTCGAGTTAACGGAGGAGGAGGAAAAAATGTAGTAGAAAAAAATTAAAAAAATATGGAAAACAACAAAACAATAGCCGTATTTGAAAGTAAACAAATTCGCAGGTATTATGATAGTGTCAACGAAGTTTGGTATTTTTCATTGGTTGATATTACAGCAGTTCTCACTGATTCATCAAACCCGACGGACTACTTGAAAAAACTCAGAAAAAGAGATGCGGAATTAAATTCCTACCTAGGGACAAATTGTCCCCAGGTACAAATGGAAACAGAATCGGGTAAAAAAAGAAAAACCCTTGCCGGTAATGCACAACATATCTTTCGTTTAGTCCAAAGCATTCCATCGCCAAAGGCCGAGCCATTTAAACAGTGGTTGGCAAAAGTAGGTTACGAAAGAATACAAGAAATTAGCAATCCAGAACAGGGGTTGGATCGAGCAAGAGAGAACTGGCAAAAATTGGGAAGAAGCGAAAAGTGCCTGCCTGCCGCTGCATAGCAAGCAGGGATTCAGCAGCGGATGACAGGGCAGGAAACTCGAAACAAACTAACTGATTATTGGAAAGAAAGCGGAGTTCAAAAAGGCGATGAATTTGCATTTCTCACGAATATTATTCATCAAGAGTGGACCGGATTAACGGTAAAAAATCACAAAAATCTTAAAGGTTTGAAAACTGAAAATTTACGAGATCACATGAGTGAGGCTGAATTGATATTTACTGCATTGGCAGAGCTATCCACCCGACAAATAGCCGAAACAGAAAAAGCTAAAGGTGTAATTGAAAACGCCAAAGCAGGTAGAAAAGGAGGAACTGTAGCCAAAAATGCAAGAAAAGAATTAGAAACTCAAACAGGCAAAAGTGTAATCACAGGCGAAAACTTTTTACCTCCGGCAAAGGATGTTAAGACGTTGAAATAGCTAAACGGGACTTCTAAAAATTCATTTTTCAGCGTTAAACTGCTATTTTAAAACTCTAATTTACCTAAGTAAACCTCGATTTTTAAAATCTTGTTTGCCTCAAAAAATTGAATTTTTAGAAACCCTCTAAAGCCCAAATCTTATCCGAAATACAAAAAGTGAAAATGGCTATGAACAGAGCATTGGAAACCGAAATTAATCGGTTAGTTTACCAACTTTATGAGTTAACGGAGGAGGAGATTGGGATTGTGGAAGGGAAACAGTAAACCCAAATCAATCTGAAGTAATATGAGAACAGAATCAGCAACCATCAAAAAACAGATAATATGACAAAAGAGACAGCCATAAAGTTATTTGAGCAAAA
>JBBRGJ010000248.1:0-3670 GCA_038240835.1 Bacteroidales bacterium
TGGAAAGAGGCTTAGAACTCTCGCCCGAAAAATCCAAGATCACAAATATCAACGATGGGTTCAACTTCCTTTCGCAGAATGTCCGAAAATACAAGGGCAAACTCATTATCCGACCATCAAAGGAGGCCGTCCAGTCTTTCAAAGACAAGATTAAGAAAATTATCGAAGAATACCGTGGGATACCTGCACATGCCTTGATTCGAATACTGAACCCTGTTATCAGGGGTTGGTCGAACTATCACAAAGGCATCTGTTCAAAGCGGGTTTTCAACAGGTTGGAAACATTCATTTATTGGCAACTCAAACGATGGGCTAAATACCAGCATGGGAACAAAAACCGCTGGTGGATATTCCATCGCTACTTTCATGACAATCATTTTACCGACCAGATAATTACAAAAAATGGTACAGAAAATCATCGTCTGTATCGGATTGGCTACGTCCCAATCAGGTATCATGTGAAAGTGAAAGCCGAAGCCAATCCTTTTCTGCCAGAATACGACCAATACTTTGTTAACAGGAAAAAGAAGAGAATGGATTTAGCAAAAGAATGTAAACAAATTACTACTTTTATGTAGATAAAAAGAGTAATAACAGCCGGGTTGCCCTTCGCCAGGTCAGCCTTAAAAGTGCTTGAGCTGTATGCGGTGAAAGTCGCACGTACAGTTCTTAGGGGGCGTAAGCTACCCGGTCCGCCAAGTGTAAGAAACTGAAACGACAGACATAAAATTGAAAAGTAAACTATTGTGAAAGAATAAAAAATGAATGCACTAGAAAAATATTTAAAAATAATTGATGAGAGTTCTTACGATTGTAAGGATGTGCATACTATCAATACGGAATTTCAGCAGGTTTGCACGCAACTTTATGATGAAGGCAAACAGGATATTGTTGCAATTGCCAACCTTGACAGACAGGTTTTTTCAGTGCGAAAATCTATTGATAAGAAACCCGATAATGAAAAAGGAATTATTAATGGATTAAGTTGGCAAATGAGCGGCACTCAAACATTGGAAGATGGAAGCCAAATACCGCTTTACTGGCCTGATGTAACGAAATACACCCAACAGGATTTTGAATACTTTGAAAAACGTCACAATGAGTGTAATAATCTTTTTGCAAAAACAGAATACGGTTTAATGGTGTATTTTGGGGAGAAAACAGCCACATCAAGGCATAATGATTTTAAACGACAGCTTTGTAATGAACTCTTTCAACTCAGCAAAGAGTATCATGGAAAAGCAAATAAAGGGGGTGAAAAAAATCATCATGTTTTGCATTTCTTTCATTCGTTGCGAATGGCATTTGGAGTTGCAGAAAAATCAAATCTTGAACCTGAACTTACTAATCTGATACAGTACCTCTTTCAAACGCATCAGGATTGGGATATAACAAAAGATGGAACATTACGCATTTTACTTGACCTTTCAGGTTTGTTATCTGATTATTTTGGTTTATCTAATAAATTAATTGACTTCCAAAAAGTTCTTGATAAAAACCTTGAAGGTGCTAAAGAGCTTGAAAAAACTTATGTTTGGGGTGCAATGTACGCAGTCGACCGTAATATCGCAATTGAGCAAAAAAGAAATAGACCGGTTGCCGATTTATTAAATTACAAAGCGAAATTGTACGAAAAACTTTCAACTGATGCAGAAAGCAAAGAGAATCTTGCCTGTGTAAGTTTTGCAGAAAATGCACTTCGTATTTACCAACAACTCAAACTTCCCGATGATATTAGTAGATTAGAGAAATATTATGCTGAATTAAGGGGTAAGTTTCGTTTGTCAGAAATAAGGCAGGAACTACCAAAGGAACACGTAGATTCTATGAATGAACGTATTTTAAGAGCTGTTGCTGATAATGATGAAAGAGGAATAATTCATCATTTTATTACATCCCCGTGGTACGATACAATTCAAAATATTAAAGACCGCTCTGTTGAGTTAAGCAAACAAACAGTTTTGCTATCAATGTTGCCGACTTCAATAATGGACAAATTTGGGAATACGGTTGATGTGTTCTATACAGACGAAGAAAAAGAAAAATACAATTTTTGGAACTCATATACATTTAATTTTCAAATTGGCACACAAACGATGCATCGGTTTTTTATCGAAGCATATAAAGCCAAGAAATTAAATTATGCTTTCGTAATATCTTATTTAGAAGGCACATGGTTTAATGAAGTAATTGTCAGGAATTATCATGGTCAGACAGTGGAAGTAAAACCAATTGATACCCTAAAACCAGGGCTAAAAAGAATTTTTGAAGAACTTGACAAGTTCTTTGCTGACAATACTTATCAATGCGATTTTGTAACTGTAACAGATAGTTTAACTCTAAAGATCGAGGGTCTTTTACGTTACTTCTGTGAAAAAATCGGCATCGCAACATTTAAAACAAGGCAGAAAGGTTCTGATAAATTAGTAATGGAAAAATTACTTGATGATTTATTAGCTGACATTTCTCACGAACCACCTTTAAAACCTGATCAGAAAACAAATTTTGATGAGGAAGACAGAATTTTAATTAAGTATGTATTGGCAGAAAAGGCTGGGTTAAACCTGAGAAATTCAGTAGCTCATAGCTTGATGGATATTTTTGAATATTCTTTTGAGCATGTTGTTATTCTTTTCTGCATCATTATCAAACTAAGCAAGTATAAATTTATCGAAACGAAAGGAGAAAGCAATGATAACAGTAGTAAATGAACCACAGGTCGAATATAAAGTTGCCGGCTGGCAAACAGAATTAAAAGACATTTCTTTCGATGATTTTATTTGCGGCATCGAAAACGGTACTGTTTTGTTTTGCCCACCAAGTGGCTCTACTTATTTGATTTTTTCTGAAAAGCCAAAAAGAAAATTATCCGCTTTAAGAGGAAAATTAACCAAACAGAGCCAAAAAGAAATTGACGATCAAATTTCAAATTTACGTAGCGAATGGGACAGAAATATTTAATTGATACATGTGCAATTGTTAAATATTTGGACGAAATACTTCCTCCGGCAGCATTATCATTTATGGATGCTCTGGTTGATGACGATAGTAAAGTTTCGTTCATTACGAAAATTGAATTATTAGTATGGAATCCTCCAATTGCAGAGGATATTAGAGTAAGAGAGGAGTTTTTAGCAGGCTCTGAAATTCATTACATTAATGATGAAATAATAAAAGGTGCAATTCAAATAAGAAAAGCGACTCATATTAGGTTGCCGGATGCCGTTATTGCAGCAACAGCCATACACAACGACTATGTTCTTTTATCAACAAATGATAATGATTTTAAAAAAGTGATTCCCCTAGGATTAAAATATATAAATCCCGAAACAGCCTTTTAACTGCACATATGACAATACTACAGTTTAATATTGACAATGGTTTACAGGACTGGAAGACAGAACACCAGGCGGTAACAAAGGCTATATGCAAAAAGGGTTTTGGGGGTAATTCAAGCATTCTATCCCGCATAAAATTTCGTGTCGTTGGACAGGAAAGTAGTCCGCAATCCCTTTCTGCACATAGCCTCAACCGTTATTGCGACACGAAGTCGTATTAAATAATTGTTTTACAACCAGTTACGACTGGATGATAAAACCTGCTGTTCCTTCAGCAGTATCCTACCGGGGCATCGGGTGTATGGTGAAGCCATTATCGGATGAAGCCCCCG
>JBBRGJ010000249.1:0-3659 GCA_038240835.1 Bacteroidales bacterium
ATCTAAAACTTGTCTGATAACTGGTTTTTTACTATTTTTGCTTCGCCTGTGTAATCTCATTATTTTTTAAAGTATTTGTCGACTACAAAAATACGAGATTCTCAGGCATTTTGGATTTTTAAAAGTTTCGGATAGTAGTGAGTTCTTTACTATAAAGAAATAGATGTTACGATTTGTTTATTTTCCGTGGATCCTCGGAAAAAGACGATACGTCGTATTCAAGTAAAATAACGATTAGATAAGACGTATCTTTTTTCCGGGATGAGGTCAACGGAGAAGCAAAACTTGGTTTTTTTGCTTTTATTTCACAAAGCGAACCAAAAATAACTTAATTTAGCTCTCGATAAAACCAAAACTAAACCATGCGGACAGTCAATTCAGCTTCCTACAAACTAATCGAACGCCCAATATACGGCAGCAGCCGTGTGGGAATAGATAATACCCCGCTGGAATTTATTGGCTACACCGCCCCAACTAGTGGAATATACACCCATTTACTAGGACTGAAACAATACGAACTGGTGAACCACCTCGGCAACGTATTGACCACCGTTTCCGACAAAAAAATACCCGTTGACCTTGACAACAGCGGCACCATCGACTACTATGTGGCCGATATCACTTCGGCAACGGATTATTACCCATTTGGTTCGCCAATGGATGGGCGTGCGTTTAGTGGCGAAAAGTATCGGTTTGGGTTTAATGGGAAAGAGAAGGATGATGAACTCAAAGGTGAAGGGAACAGTCTTGATTTTGGGGCGAGGATATATGACAGCAGGCTGGGACGGTTTTTGAGCATAGATATTATGGCTAAAAAGAATTCAGGAATATCCACATATAGTGCTTTTGTAAATAACCCAATATTGTATATTGACCCTTCTGGAAATGACACATTAATTGTGCATCGTTCTAAGGATAATAGTATTGATGGTGATGGAATTACAAAAATTTACATATTAACATTTTCGGTTGTTAGAGATGGGATTGAGACCACATTAAATCAAAAAATGTACATGATGTCAAATGCTAAGTCTGAGGACAGAGAAGGCAATAATCATAAAGATAATGATTTGCATTTAAAGAGATTTTACAAAATGGTTCAAAAACAAATGGTTGGCTTTGAGAAACAAGGTAGGCAGATAAAAGTAACTAACTATGGAAATTTTATTCACCCAGTTATGGATGTTGGCTGGATAGGAGGATGTTTTGGTGTTTCTAATTTGCCTCCAGTTAGAATAAACGGGAAATTAGTATTTCCATTCTCTGGAGATAAAATTTATGAAGGTAAATTTGTAGATGATTTTACCAAAAAATTTGGTTATGATTTTAAGTCAATTGAAGGAGGAATTTATACGATGTTTAGGTTATATAATGAAGCTAATAGTGTAAGTGCTTTAACTGGCGACAAATGGTTACTAAAACCTAACTCAACTGCAACCAAATCACCAAGTAATGAAACAAACTCTTCCGAAGGAGCGTCAAGTGGTAGTTCAAATAGTGGTTCGACAACACCTTCTGCAAGTTCTTCATCTGACCCAACAAAGAAGGAATGATAGAATATAGATAATTAATTAAATACAACATAAATCATCAAATATGATTAAAATATTTTCGATACTATTAACAGTATTCATTGGTCAAATTTCTTATAGTCAAGAGGTTATAGTTTTAGGTCATGTTTATGATACTGACACCAAAGAAATAATTGCATTTGCAAATTTTGGACTTTTTGTTCAAGATTCTTTGGTTAATAGCAGTATTAGTGACATAGAAGGTTTATATTATTTACAGAAAGATATTAAGGTAAAGAAAGGTCAAACCTTGTACTTTATAGTTTCAATAAATGGTTATGAAGAGAAAAAAGTATTTCTAAAAAGTAAAAAGTCTATTCAGATTATTAATGTTTACCTTAATAAATCTTAGTGTATCATTCAATAAACTGCACTGCATTATCTACAAGCAAGCCTATGAAAAAGGCACGAAAGCCAACAGTATAAGCCCCAAATTTGGTGCTTATACTGTTTTCCTAAAGTGCTAAACCAAAAACTTATCAACAATACTCTTTTTTAGCTTTAAACCCTTATCCAGCTAAGCATACCGTTATTTTTTCTTTCTTTTTCTTTGTTTGCTTTCCAGTCCGTCTTTCAGTGGATTTTATTCGCATGATTTTTTTAAAATTACAAGGCACTCATGAGCTCCCTTCGGTCGGTTGGAGGGATGAAATTAGGTGGTTTTTGGCTGGTGAGTTTATGGTTCGAGTTTAGTAATGTCCTTTTAAAGATAAAATAGTTAAAACATCTAGATCTACATCCATGCTATATACTATTCTGTGTTTGCTATCAATTCTTCTAGACCATTTGCCGATAAGTTCATGTTTTAGGGCTTCGGGTTTCCCAATTCCTTTGTAAGGATTTTCAATAATTGCCTTCGTTAGTTGAATGATTCTTTTCAGTATTGGTTTATTTCCACTCATTATCCAAAAATCAAGATGCCCTTTTGCTTGCGGGGTATAGATTATTTGCATAAATTTTCTAAATCATCCATGCTTATTTTTATTCCTTTACCTTCCTTTAAATCTTTCTCACCTTTTTTAATCATCTCAACAAATTCCTTTTTATAGGGAGTTTCTGGTTCTGAGACCTCGGAAATCTCATATTTAATCTTAAACGCTTTAAAGAGTGATATGATGGCTTCTATCTGCAAATCATCTTCGGTGTATGCTGTTATGTTGATAGTGGACATAATTGTGTATTTTAAATTACCGTTACAAATATACGAATTTTTCATGAAAATTAATGCAACTGACCATAAAAATCCCTAATTTAGCTCCCGATAAAACCAAAACTAAACCATGAGCGACAACTCAATATTTTTCAAAACCACTTTTGCTCCAAATCCATTTGGTTCGCCAATGGATGGCCGTGCGTTTAGTGGGGATAAATATCGGTTTGGGTTTAATGGGAAAACTTGTCCGCTCTTTTGGCGGGAGAAAGAAAGCGACATTGCTGGCGATGGAAACCATAATACCGCCCTTTTTTGGGAGTATGATACTCGGTTTGGGAGAAGGTGGAATTTGGATCCGAAACCAAATCCATCAATTAGTGATTATGCTTGTTTTGGGAATAACCCTGTTTTAAATTGTGATCCAAAAGGAGATACTCTTAAAATGGCAGATAATCAAACAGAGGAGTTTAAAAAAGCTTATGATGATGCTATAAAAGAAATAAAATCAACAAAGAGAGGACTTGAATTATATAATAACCTTAAATCCGCAAGGTTTTTTTCAAACTGATTTCCTTGCTTGATTTTGTGATATTGGTTTTTTTTCTGATCAATTTTTGAAAAAAAATCAATTATTCTAACTTAATTTGTGTTTTTTTGCTTGTAGTTTTTGTTGATGATTTTTTTTAAAAACTATTTTATCTTGTCTTTGTTTTTTTTCAGAAGTGAAAATACGAAAATTTCGTAATACGCTGATATTTAGGTGTATAAAAATTTGAAAAAGAATGGTTGATGCATAATTATCCTAATAATTGGTAAATTTACCTACTTTTTTCTGCGTTTTTTTTTAGTTTAGCAACTCATACGGCTGGTCGGTGAATAATTTTAGCACCCATTGTCTGCCAGAATGTATCCATTTTCCTGATACGTTTATAAAT
>JBBRGJ010000250.1:0-3656 GCA_038240835.1 Bacteroidales bacterium
TCGCCCATGTAAAGGACTTCGTTTGTGGATAAGTTTTTTGATTTTAAATATTTTTCAAACGTCTCTTTCTTGTTAGAAATACTTAAAAAAATATCTTTTATTCCTAAATATTCGAACCGTTTTAGCATCGATTTGGATTGACCTCCCGAGATAATGACAATGTTGTATCCCTTTTTGATGGCCAATTGAAGTGCATATCCATCACGGACATTCGACGTTCGAAGTTGCTCCCCATCGGGCAGAACCAGTACTTTTCCATCGGTCAATACCCCATCAAAATCAAAGATCATCGTGGTGATATCCGTAAGTGCTTCTTTGTAATTTATCATAATTTGTAATTGTTATAAATTTGAGTTGAAAGTATCGAATATAACTCTCTCAATTTAGGATCTTCTATCATCGCTAAATGCTTGTTTATAATAGAAAAATCGCCTCGTTTGGCTGGACCAGTTTGTGCTTTTTGGGGACCCAAATCGATTGTTTTTTTTGCACTTTCTAAAATCAATGGAAAAAGAATATCGAAAGAGATCTTACTATCTGCAAGCAGTTCTTGAGCGCAGGCAAACATATAATTGGAAAAATTGTTGCAAAAAACTGCAGCCAAGTGAATTTGTCCACGTTCCTCAGAATTAATATTTCGAACATCTTCGGATAAGAAACCCGCCAACCGTTTTATTTGTTCATACACCTTATCAGAAGAAGCCTCGATGCAGAGTGGAATATGATCAAAAGAAATTTCTCTATCCATTGAAAACGTTTGCAAAGGATAAAAAACTCCAAAATTAGAGAAATTGGGTTTAAAAATAGACATTGGCAACGATCCAGAAGTGTGAAGAATAACAGATGATTCCTTTATGTTTAATTTAGAAATCACTTCAGCGTATGAATCATCATTCACCGCAACAATCACAAAGTGTGAACTAAAAAAACATCCACTAAAATCGTCACTGGCGGTAGCTCCAATTCTATCAGCTAATTCATGCGCCTTTTGCAGAGTACGTCCCACAACAAAATCGACTGTCACGCCCATTTTATAAAGCGAAGTCGCAATGTGAGTTGCTACATTTCCAGTGCCAATAATAGATACAGTTGTTACCATTTTTTCTAATTAAAAGAACAAAAGTATTAAAAAAAACATCATCAAACAACCTTTGTGATTTTCAACCAATTCGTAGTCTAAAAATTCTAACATTTAGATTTATATTAAAAAAGTTATTGTTTTTTGAGAATCATATGTTTTTTTTTATATATTTGTAGAATTGATTAATACTTACAACAACTCAATTGAGATTCATTTTTTTTTTAGGGTAAAAAAATGAATAAAATTATTAGACTATTCATTCTATTCAACTGCATTAATAAACTGAAAAACAATGAGTAATAAAGTAGATTTTCAAAATAACACCATTTTAGAACTAATTGATATTGATGACTTAGAGCAGTTGCAAAATCTGTTTTCTAACACTCATAACATTGGTTCTGTGATTATTGGCATAGACGGAACTCCTATTACCAAATCTAATAATATTCCTATTATTTGCTGTGAAATCATCAAAAACACAGAGACTGGATGCAAGAATTGCAAAAAGGCTTATTCAGAAGTTACTTGTTTCAATCCAAGTGGACCTAAAATGCAACAATGTCCAGACAGCAAACTTTGGTTAGCGGGGATAAATATAATCATTCAGGGTGAACAAATAGCCACATGGATTATTGGTCAAATAAGGGATATAAACGACCAAGAGGATCAAATATTGGATTATGCGGACAAAATTGGCATTGACAAAGAGGAATATTTAAAGGCACTCAAAGAAGTTCCAGCAATGTCGCTTGAGCGGTTTGAAAAAATTGCGAACATGTTAAGTGCATTTATCAATCAATTTGTACAAAAAACGCACAATACATTTTTATTAAAACAAAAAAGTGCTGAAAACGAAGAAAATTTAAGTTTTCAGAAGCAATATAAAATGATTAGTAATGCTATTTTAAAAGCATCACCCGACGATATTACAATTTCCGATTTAAATGGAAAAATATTATTGGCATCAGAGGCAGCGGCTAAGATGTTTGGCTACGAAAATCTTTTCAACATTGACAACCATACAATCTATGATTTTATACATCCCGATTACAGAGCGCAATTAAAGAGCGATATTGATTCCATTATTAACGGTAGCGAACCCAAGCAAATAGAGTACAAAAGTGTTAAAAAAGATGGAAGCATATTTGACATCGAAGCAAACTCACAAGTAATCAGAGATGAAAATGGGATTCCGGTGCAACTAATTTTTATTGTAAGAGATATTTCAAAACGGAAACTTCTAGAAAAGACCATTAAAGAGAGCGAAGAGACACATCGGGTAATATTTATGGAATCTCCCGATGCTTATTTGACCTTTAGCGACGATGTGATTATTGATTGCAATCTTGCTGCCGAAAAGATATTGGGTGGCAATCGATCTGATATTATCGGAAAAAAACCTAGCGAGTTCTCTCCCGAATTCCAACCTGATGGAATGTGTTCTGTGGAAAAGAGTAAAATAATGACCGAATTAGCCATAAAAAATAAAAAACATACATTTGAGTGGATGCATAGCAGATTTGACGGAACTAATTTATTCGTTGAAATTTCACTTGCCTCTACAACCATAAATAACAAACCTACCCTATTTGGAATTTGGCGTGACATTACAGCTAGAAATCAGCAAAAAATTGCATTAATTGAAAGTGAAAGCAAATATAAAAGTCTTTTTGAATCAGCCAATGACGCAATTTTTATTGTGACAGACAATATCATTATTGATTGCAATAAAAAGGCGGAATTATTGTTCAAATGTAAAAAAGAGGAAATCATCAACCAAAATTTATCCATATTTAATCCCTTAAGACAAGCCAACAATCAACTATCCGAGGATATTTGCAACGAAAAGTCAAAGCAATTGCTCACCCATGGAGAGCAACGTTTTGAATGGCAGAACCGCTGTTTCGACGACACCATAATTGAGACAGAAATAAACTTGCAAAAAATTGAATTCAATCAAGCAATTTATGTTCAAGCCATTGTTCGTAACATTACCGATCAGAAAAAGCAAGAGATAGAGTTATTTGAGAGTGAACGCAGTAAATCTGTACTTTTATCCAATCTACCAGGAATGGTTTACCGATGCAATTATGATAAAGATTGGACCATGCAGTTTGTTTCCAATCAATGTTTTGGACTTACTGGCTATCATAATAATCAACTTATTGGAAATAAATCTATCAGTTTCAACGACTTAATACTACCACAATATCGTAATTATCTTTGGGGAGAGTGGGAAAAAGCAGTTGCGGAGCGAAAAACGATTCAAGTAGAATATGAGATTAGAACGGCTAATAATGAAATAAAATGGGCTTGGGAACAAGGTGTCCCCATTTTTGACAGCGAAGGAAATGTAGAAGCCCTTGAAGGATTTATTATAGACCGAACGGAAAATAAGTTACTTGAAGTACAATTAAAAGAGAATGAAGCGCAATACAGAAATCTCGCCGATTCGGGAGTTGCTTTAATTTGGAAATCGGGACTTGATAAAAAGTGTAACTACTTCAACTTGCCTTGGCTGAAGTTTGTTGGAAAAACCATAGATCAAGAGATGGGTGATGGTTGGACAGAAGGA
>JBBRGJ010000251.1:0-3626 GCA_038240835.1 Bacteroidales bacterium
TTCGCAATGGGGAAACAATGCCTATATCGCTCCGCAAGCAAGTGTTCAAGATGGCATGTTGGATATTTCTATTATGAGCCGTTTCCCGATTATTGCCATACCATCACTTGCCTTACAACTTTTCACAAAATCAATAGACAAGGATTTGTTTATGACTACTTTGCGTGCTAACGAAATTACCTTGACACGTGAAAATTCTGGTCCATTCCATTACGATGGCGAACCTTATACAGAAGGTACTGAAATTAAGGTAAAAATAGTACCCAATGGATTGAAGGTCTTTGTAAAGAAGAGGTTCTAATAAAATTGCTACTAACTTTCTATCTCTATTTTTGTGTCAAGTTTTGAAATAACAGCCATTATAATATTGCCGTTTTTGGGGTAGTGGAAGATGTTTATTTCAATACAATAAATCGCCACACCAAACTACTCAACTCCTACCAACACTCAAATAAGCTAACTTAATTTTGAGTGCAGACCTTATGCTTTTTACATAAATATAAGCACTAAAGTATTTTTATGCAATTTTGAATTAATTTGTAACTTTTATATTTTGAATTTACAAAACTATAGTACTTTTTCAATTGAAAAAATCAAGGTGATAAAAAATACGTTCATAAACAAGCATGAAGTTACACAAAAAAACAACAATTGGTTTATTTCCCTTATTTCTATTGCAAACTTTATTTGGTCAGATTACTCAAAAAGCTAAACCCTTGGCGTCCGATTCTGTAACAATTGACCACATTTAAATCTCAAAAAATTGGATATCACGGAACCGAATAATTGAGAATGAATTACTTTTTTAAGAAGGTGATAAAATTAGTTCGGGTACTATAATACTTCAATGACCTGAATATGGAATATCGGTAATTTTTCAAATGTTTCGTATTCGCTTAGTGATTCCGCTGTTACAACTACTATCAACATTAAAGCGTTTGATGCTGTAAAGCTTTACCCATTATTTGCTATTGACCACAGTAGTGACGATAATTATCATTACAAAATAGGAATTAGTGACGAGATTTTTTTTGGAAGTAACTCGAAATTAAGAATCACTTGGAATAAAAAACCCAACGGAACAAGCTTGGATTTTATGTATTCCAACGGTGACAGATATCATACAAGATCATGACAGTCGAAACTCGTTTCAAAACAGGCATCGACAATCTGGTGTGGCTTTGATTTAGACATTATATTCAATATTAAAAATAGTATTTCTGACTTTGTCAATTCCATTGCTAAAGCAAATTAGTTGGGATATAATGTAGTTTATTCAGATGATACATTTGAACTGTGGTATTATCTTCATTTTCAGTATAACGATAACCAGAATCATCGTACATATTATTATGAACAGTTAGGCAAATTATGGGGAATAAATTACGAGAAAGTTGCTAAATAATGTAAATATTGTGCCGAAGATTACAAACACTTACTTGACGACCCACGAGCCAACCAAAACGAAGCAATAAATAGAGCAGAAAAATTGTTTGTAACGAGACAAGATTTGCAATATCATAACCAAAATCCTGTTACACTTGTATCTGAGTTGGTTAAAGTAGTAAATAAAAACTTGAAAAAGTAGGAACAGAATAACTCGGGACACGACTTTAAGTCGCACTCCGAGTAACTGTAAAAATTGAGATTTTCTCATCAAAAAAAAACATTATCTTTGCATAAAAATCAGAAACGATTAACAGTTTAATTTTATGCTTTTCAACTCCCTCGATTTTGCTATATTTCTCCCTGTAGTATATCTGCTTTACTGGTTTGTTTTCAATAAAAACATTAAACTTCGCAATCTTTTTCTGCTGACGGTAAGTTATATTTTTTATGGCTTTTGGGATTGGCGTTTTCTTTCGTTGATACTTATCAGTTCGTTTATGGACTATTTTTTGGCCTTGGAAATATTCAAAACTCCTGATTCAGATACAAAAAAACGAAAAACGCTCTTGGTTTTAAGTTTGGTGCTGAACCTTGGTTTCCTCGGATTTTTTAAATACTACAACTTCTTTGTTGAGAGTTTTATCGACAGCTTCGCCCTATTCGGCAAGGAATTTAATTATTCTCCTTTAAATATTATTCTGCCTGTTGGCATTAGTTTTTATACGTTTCAGTCACTGAGTTACACGCTCGATGTATATCTCAAAAAAATGGAACCGACTCGCAAAGTGGTTAATTTTTTGGCTTTCGTGAGTTTCTTTCCGCAGTTAGTGGCTGGCCCAATTGAACGTGCCAAAAAACTATTACCTCAGTTCGACGATTTGAAAACATTCGATTATCACAGCACACGAACTGGTCTGTTGCTCATCGTCTTTGGTCTTTTCAAAAAAATAATGATTGCCGATCGAGTGGCTATATTTGTGAATCAAGCCTATGGCAATATTGAAAATGCACACGGGATTTCACTTTTGATGGCTGTTGTGTTTTTTGCTTTCCAGCTGTATCTCGATTTTTCGGCTTATTCTGATATTGCCATCGGAACTGCTCGAATATTCGGGTTTAAACTCACCACCAACTTCCGAAGACCTTATTTGGCATCGTCGTTTTCTAATTTCTGGAAACGCTGGCATATAACTCTTTCCAGTTGGTTTCAAGACTATATTTACATTCCACTGGGTGGCAACCGGCGCGGAACAAGGCGAACCATTATCAATTTAATGATGGTTTTTGTGTTGAGTGGTTTGTGGCACGGTGCATCGTGGAATTTTGTTATTTGGGGCGTTCTGAATGGATTGTTTCTTGTGATTCTTGATAATGTGTTGAGGTTGGAAAATTCCAAAGGCTTGAAAAGAATTTTTGCAGCCATTTTGGTTACCGTGAGTTGGACTTTGTCACTCATCTTTTTTAGAGCTCCAACTTTTGCCGATGCGATGCAAGTGTTTCAAAATATCGGTTTCGGGAATTCCGATCTGTTATACAATTTTGGACTCAATAGTTTAGAATTTTCATTCGTCATTTATTTAATTGTGGGAATGATGATTTACGAACTTTTGGCTGAGCGATGGGGCGAAAAGTTATTAGATCAGTTTTATGCCGCCAAGCCTTATGTACGTTGGAGTTTGTACCTCGTGCTAACGCTGAGCATTATTTATTTTGGTGCGTACGGAGCTGCCAACGACAATACTTTTATTTACTTTCAATTTTAAACCATGGCCAAGCAAAATATAAATAAAAAGACTGTTCAGGTATCGCCAACTACAAGTTTGAAGAAAGTAAAATCCATTTACAATTTGTTGTTCAAAGTGATTGCTTTCAGTACTATAATTGTTTTAATCATCGCATTTACCGATTATAAAGGATATTTTAATCCCGATTATAGCAACGATCATACCCGTAGAAAATGGAATTCCTTTTACGAATTTACGAAACAAAACCATGTAGATGTTGTATTGGTGGGAAACTCGCATTTGTATACTGGTATCAGTCCTGAAAATCTATCAACAGCTTTGGGAGCAAATTGTTTTATTTTGGCATCGCCAGGCACTACCATGACCGATACCTATTTTTGCCTGAAAGAAGCTATTTCGGTGAGCAAGCCAAAAATTGCCATTGTGGAAACATTTACCTTGAACGATTACGATTCTTATCAATTAAAACCTGGCACATTATCCGATCAGTTC
>JBBRGJ010000252.1:0-3595 GCA_038240835.1 Bacteroidales bacterium
CTTGATGAATTTCATTTTAGATACAACCGGAGGGGATATATAGGGACAATATTCAATGTAACCCTCAAAAAGATGGTGCAAAATATTAAATAGTCAATAATAAAGGGGTTTTCAGAGTGCGCTCTAAGCGCCTATACCAATTAAATTATATTACGCATCGAGCATCAAATCGCGTAAACGAGGGCATGCCATGCTAAATTTAAAATTAATCCAACGGATTATATCAATTTCTTACCGATTAAACAAAACACCCAATTGCACCGTAGGATTATACAACGGTTTGTTGTTGCTCATGGTTGCGGCTAAATAGACGGCTTGCAGTGTGATTGATATTTTTTCGCTCAAGGCATAATCAAGACTTAGGATGGGGAATAGTACCATGGTGGAACTTTTGTACAAGTACGCATCGGAAAGTAAATTATTGGTTTGACTTTCAATATGTAAATTTTTGATGCTACCCATGCCAATAAACGCAGAGGCGCTATAGCGAAATTTTCCACTTTTGTGACTAAATCCCACAAAAGGGCCGCCATAACCTAGGTTTATGTATGAGTTTTTAGAATTTGTGGAGTGATATGTTGTTTTTAATGTTCCCCCATAAATTCCAGCCGTAAAATATTCGGAAAAATAGAACCGAAGAATTCCTCCAATACCCAAATTTAATTCGTTTATTTTTTGATGATTGTTTTCTGCAATTAGATATCCAGGCTGTAAAACCAACATTCCTCCACTATAAATATTTTTATTTGTGTTTTGCGAAAATGCAGACAATCCAATACTTAAGAACACAAATATTATCAATAATTTCTTCATTTAATAATCTCTTCTACTGCTTTTTTTGATTTGTAATTTTCTTTCTGGGTATTCCGTTACAATTTCCCATTTCAACAAAGATAATAAATACCCGTTTAATCTCAATTGTAAATTCAATTTAATTCGTTTTATGGGATGTGGATTCTAAATTTTGTCTTCTAAAAACTCCGCTTTCAAGGTGGATTTTACCTTCTTTCAGTCCATTTAGTAGGTTTGACATTTTCTCTTTGGTGGAAACTCCCATTAAAACATTTAATCCTAATTTTTGGGAGTTTTGTGTGGACATTCTATTTAACGATTTCTCAAGAATGTTAATTCCACTCGCTGTCTGGTCTGTAGATTGTGTTTTATTTAGTCCCAATTGTTCTATAATTGAGGTTGCTTTTGAAGATTCTTCCAAAAAGCTAATTTTTGAGTTATCTGCCCACGGCATTGGATAATTTACCTCTTGGTTTCCAGTTTTAAAAACTTCGTAGTAGATAAAGGCGCCTTCTTTCCTCAAAACTCGGGCTATTTCGCTGTAAAACTTCAATTTGTCAAAAATATTCATCTGCACGTGTTGGGTCCATACTACATCAAAGGAATCTTCTTCAAAAGGCAAATAGGATGCTTCTGCTTGAATGAACTTTGTTTTATGGTGCAATCCCACAAGTTCGGATAAACGATTGGCTGTATCGACGTATTCTTTGGAAAGGTCTATTCCGATAGTATTGCACCCAAATTCGTCGGCAAGCATTCTGCAAGGTCCGCCAATTCCACAACCAATATCTAAAAGACTGGCATTTCTAACCGTGCCAATTTCGGCTAGTTCTCTGGATATTTCGGCTCCTCTAACATGAAATTCATCCACCGCAGCAATGTCTTTTCGGGTTACATGATTTAAGTCGACATTCATCTCCTTGAGTCGGTTTATAATCTCCTGATATAGATTGGGTTGATGATAAAAATTTTGGATGTGTGAATTAAAAGGTGCTCCTATGTTTTAATTTAGCAGTAAACTGATGACAAAAATAGTAATTATAATCATCATGTAATTGCTTTTTTGGAGATGTGATGTGTATCACCTGATATTAAGCGCTTATTCCTATTTTCAAACAAATAGCGAATAACGTATCCTAAAGAAATACAAGACTTCACTCGGCGACCCATCGAAGTTGCTGAATGGACCAAAATGTCTTCATGGTTACTGTTTGATAAATTTCTGTGTGAAGTAATTTTCACCTTGTCTTACAGAAATTAAGTATAGGCCATTTTTCAGGTAAGTGATGTCGATGCGATTCTCGTTTTGCCTAGTTATTATCACTTCTCCCAGCACATTCAAAACTTCAATTTGAAAATCCGAAATTGTTGCAATGTCAATGGTGACAAAATCATTTGCGGGATTAGGGAATATTGAAATCGTTTTTGGGTTTGAAACTAATTTGTTTACAGGAGTTGCATCACACATTGCGGCATTTAGTTTCTCCCATATTTTGTCAACAAATTGTGTGGAGACTTCAGAGTTGTTGGTTGCGTTGCCCATTCTTACGACCACTAATCCTTTGCTGCGCGAAACGCTAACTATTTGGCCGTTTTTGCCAATGCCAGCAAACATATCATTGGGCGCATTGGGCGCATAGGGACCTGGAAATTGAAATTGAGTTGTAGGCGCCATGTATGACGATTTCCCATTTAGCCACCACAAATAACCATAAGAAGCATTAAAAGGCTGAGAAGTATTAGTCATTTGATTAATGTATAGGGTATCGCTTAATAGTGGAGTCGAATTCCAGGTGAATTTATTTTGAGCCAATAACCCAAAGCGAGCCATGCTTCTTACTTTACTGAAAAACACATTGTCATAATCCAATGTTTGCCAAGCGCCTGTAATTCCAGTCAACGATTTAAGTTTTGACAATGTGTAAGTATTTATAGGTGTTCCCGTTGCGGTTGTCAATACCCGTTCCAATAGACTGTAAGGAGCATTATGATACGCCCAACGGGTCCCAGCATCTGCTAAATAGGTCAAACAAGTGTCTAAAATACAGTGGTTGTCCGCTACGCCATCGTCTAATCCGGATGTCATTGTGAGCTGGTTTTGGATTGTGATTTTTTGCTCTTGTGCCAAAGTGCAGTTTGTCCAACCTGTTCCAAGATATTTTGCTGAAGTATCCGAAATGGAAAGGAAACTCTCTTCTTGTGCTTTTCCAATTAGAAATGAAGTGATTGTTTTCCCTGCAGAAGCCCAATACCAAATGCTATCCTGAGTGAACGTGCCAAAATATTTTTCTAACACTATTTTCCCATCTTTCAGAACCATAAACCCTTTTGTGTTTTCTTGTTCTAAATAATTATAAAGTGTATCAATTTCATTCAAACACCAACCTAAGGAGGAAGGCGAAATGGTTTCCCAATTAGCCGAACTACTTAACGGAGGGAAATATAGGGTTTGTGCAGTTGAATGTGCAAAAAACAATGTAAAAAAGACAATGGATAAAGTTGTTTTCATGTTCTTATATCTTTGTTATTTAAGCCTATAGCCCATTTTAAGTAAAGTTTTAGGATTTTTAGCGCCTATTTAATTCTGTTTTATGGTTGATTTAACATCCGATTTGTAATTCCCCTTCAAAACTTCGCGAATGTCTGCTTGAAGTTTAACATAATGGCTAAGTTCTAATATTAACAGCATTTTCTTTGAAAAGCCAAAATAATTCATATGCTCCCGTAGAAGTTAGGATTGTAAAGAGCCATTGTCTGATTGTTGTTTTTGTTCCATTTAGTTTTTCTGCATATGCAAACCAAT
>JBBRGJ010000253.1:0-3441 GCA_038240835.1 Bacteroidales bacterium
TAATATTGTTTTGAAATTAACTCGGCAAAAGTAGTGAAAAGTAGTCAGTAAGAAAATTAAAATTCATCTCTTCTGTTTTTTTCTGCCCTTTAGTTTTTGAGAATCAATTTATTAAAATATTCCGATGAAAAGAGGATATTCACTTGAATAGACTTTTTTGTAATTTTCATGACGAGTTTATCGAAATATTATAGTGTTCGCTATTTAATAATACCTTGATTAACTGACAATGACAGAATTATGTAACTGCCTTATAAATATACAATTATAAGTTCTAGGCATGAAACTTTGAATTAGTCTTTACTTTAAGGTTCGACCAACCTTAATCTTTGATTTAGGAAATAAAAAAACCTTCTGAGTAGAAAAAAGACCGCGAAGCCACCACTGCGTAACTCTATAACTTCTAAAAAGGCTCAATCCTCTGCGCGTGGGATCTGAAGGAGCGAGCGAGCCCTCATAAACAATAGTTTTCAAATACAATTAGCAATTCAGCAAGGGCGTTTACGTCCTAATTTTAAGTCTAGGAGAAAACAATAATCTTTTAGAAAACAACAAAGACTTCAAATTAGCCTACCTTGCTAAAGAATTGCTTATTGCATTTGAAATTTCCAGAAAACATGCATTCGCTCCTTCTTGATTTTTTGGTTACTTTTGTATCAAGACAAAAGTGACACTAAAAAAGAAAAATCTTCGAAGTAGTTCTATTCTCTGTATTGAAAAAAATCCGCATACTGAGTATTCTATACTTCAAAAGATCAGTGAATTTTCTCACTGTCATCAATCCTTTATTTCCAATTTTTTATTGGATGAAATCTCAGCATGACAATTTTGAAATAACAATTTAATATCTGTGATCTTTTCCACTCAAATGGAAGTAGAACCCAAAAAATAAAAAAAGGACTATCTTTGCAATCAACAATTTACTCATGAGAAAAACCGAAAAGTTTAAAATCATCCTTGATTATTTCAACGAACATCAACCCGATGCTGCTTCGGAATTGCATTACGACGATCCGTATCAACTATTGGTGGCCGTAATTCTCTCGGCACAATGTACCGATAAGCGTGTGAATATCATCACTCCTCCCCTTTTTGAGCAATTTCCAACGGTTTATGATTTGGCAAATGCTTCGGTAGAAGAGATTTTTGCATTCATCAAATCGTGCTCTTATCCCAACAATAAAGCAAAAAGTTTGAGTGGCATGGCCAAAAGTGTAATTTCTAATTTCAACGGCGAAATACCTGGCGATGTAGATGATTTGCAAAAACTCCCCGGTGTAGGCAGAAAAACCGCCAACGTAATCTCTTCCGTAATCTTCAATCAGCCATCCATGGCGGTAGATACGCACGTTTTTAGAGTAAGTCACCGATTGGGATTAGTTGCCAAAACTGCAAAAACACCGTTATTGGTGGAGCAACAATTAATCAAACACATCCCCGACGAAATAATCCCCAAAGCTCACCACTGGCTAATTCTACATGGCAGATACGTCTGTGTAGCACGAAAACCAAAATGCACAGAATGTCCATTTACTGAATTGTGTGATTATTTCAACAAAACGATTTAAGATTTTCTTTTTTGAAAATTGTTTAAAAAAAGCTCATTCAATAGGTAGCTTCGAGTGCCTCAGCCACCCACTTGGGGTTATACATGAGCAATAAAGGGTGACTGAGGCACTCGATGTCACCCTAAGCAGAACTGTCATTTAAAACATATTAAAACAAAAAAATCTCAAACAAAACATTTTAGCTTGTTTTTAAACATCGTGATCTATTATTCTCAGCATGCAACTTCTCCGCCACTGAAGAAGCCACCTACTTGGGTTTATAAATGAGCAATTTCGTGTGACTGAGGCACTCGAAGTCACACATAAAAGAGGAATCCAATATTCTAAAATGGACTCTTTTTTCAAAAAATCATCAACAAATAAATTTGGATTAAACAAAACGGATACTTCATTGTTGATAAAATAATACCACCCCATAAAAATCAATTATTATTTTTAATACTTTTACATCAAATTCATATACTATGCTAAATATCGGAGAAAAAGCCCCACTTATCTCAGGATTAGATCAGAACAATAATACTGTTTCCCTTGAGCAATTCTTGGGCAGCAAAGTTGTGCTCTATTTCTATCCTAAGGACAGCACTCCCGGTTGCACGGCTGAAGCTTGCAACTTGAGGGATAACTACGAATTACTTATAAAACAAGGGTATAAAGTAATTGGAGTGAGTCCGGACAGTGTAAAATCACACGAGAAATTTGCCGCCAAATTTGAACTTCCGTTTCCCTTAATCGCGGATGTTGACAAAAAAATCGTCACCGACTACCAAGTCTGGGGCGAGAAAAAGTTTATGGGACGCACTTACATGGGCGTTTTTCGTACTACTTTTATCATCGATGAAAAAGGTCTAATCGAAGAGATTATTGAAAAAGTGGATACAAAAAACCACACTGAACAGATTATTAATCAAACCAAATAAAATCCTACAAACATGAGTAAAGAAAAAGAAGTTTCGTCAGAAAAAAGCGAAAAATTAAAAGCGTTACAACTTACGTTAGACAAGTTAGAAAAAACATACGGAAAAGGCTCAATTATGAAATTGGGTGATTCCGCAATTGAAAACATTGCAAGCATCTCAACCGGTTCCATCGGACTTGATATCGCTCTAGGAATTGGTGGTTTACCAAAAGGTAGAGTCATCGAAATTTATGGACCTGAATCTTCTGGTAAAACCACATTAGCCATTCACGCCATTGCAGAAGCGCAAAAAGCGGGCGGAATTGCAGCTTTTATCGATGCTGAGCATGCTTTCGACCGTGCGTACGCTGAAAAATTAGGCGTTGACACTGCTAATTTATTAATCTCACAACCTGATAATGGCGAACAAGCATTGGAAATTACAGAAAATCTAATTCGTTCGGGCGCCATCGACATCATCGTTATTGACTCAGTAGCAGCACTTACTCCAAAAAGTGAAATTGAAGGCGAAATGGGTGACTCAAAAATGGGTCTACAAGCACGTTTAATGTCACAAGCATTGCGTAAACTTACGGGAACTATTAGCAAAACTGGTGCTTGCTGTATTTTTATCAACCAACTTCGTGAAAAAATCGGAGTAATGTTCGGAAATCCAGAAACTACTACTGGTGGAAATGCATTAAAATTCTACGCATCTGTTCGTTTGGATATCCGCAGAATGAGTCAGATTAAAGATGGCGACCAAGTAAATGGAAATCACGTAAAAGTGAAAGTCGTCAAAAACAAAGTCGCTCCCCCATTCCGCACCGCCGAATTTGACATCATCTATGGAGAAGGAATTTCCAAAATTGGCGAACTTATCGACTTAGGCGTTGAATACAACATCATCAAAAAAAGTGGTTCATGGTTCTCATACAACGACACCAAATTAGGTCAAGGTCGCGATGCAGCCAA
>JBBRGJ010000254.1:0-3409 GCA_038240835.1 Bacteroidales bacterium
TGGATGGGTTTGGATGCCGGTCCTGATAGCATTGCCGCCATGAAAAAAGTAATCGAAAACTCGGGTACAATCCTTTGGAACGGTCCGGTTGGTGTGTTCGAAATGGAAAAATTTGCCGTTGGAACCAAAGCCGTTGGACAAGCCATTGTAACTGCTACCCAAAAAGGTGCATTCTCACTTGTTGGCGGAGGCGACTCGGTTGCTGCAGTAAACCAGTTTGGTTTTGCACCGGGTGTTTCCTACATTTCAACTGCTGGTGGCGCATTGTTGGAATACCTTGAAGGAAGGGTACTTCCGGGCGTTGCTGCGGTTAGGGGAGAGTAAAAGATGACCCACTCGCCGATGGAAACTCTTTAAACAGAATTATTAATTTGAAAAATAAAGGAAATAAAAAATAAATAATAAGAAATAACGAATTTAAAAGTGAAGAATCAACACAAAATTGAAGGCAAACTTTCTCATTTCTTTTTCCCTGCCCGTCTGGTCAGGCGGGCTTATTGGATATTTTACATTCAAAATGTTCATAATTTTCAGTAAGACAAATCCATTGAAGATATGTATAAAGATTAGCTCGAAAATTTGGAACAAGATAAACCCGGTTCGTCAAATGATGGATCGGGTTTTTTTTGAAATAATTTCATAGTAGTTTTATTTTCAAATAATTGTAGTTTTACCTATTGATTTAAAATCAGATAAACTAAAAATTCAACAGTTCAGTCCAACCTAAAAATGAATTCAATAGGAAAATAAATATGTAAATTTTATTACCGACGATCATCTATTGTCTTGCATTGGCAATCTTCACAAGTCATATATAAAAGCAAAAAACAATATAACTAAAAGGAACTTCTACTCTAATAAAGTGGATACCATAAAACTAACTTTTGACTCAAAGTTTAACGAAATAAATGAAGAAAACTTGATTCAATCTGAGATTTTGAGACAGATTGACAAGTCAATAAACAATTCAATCGGTACTTTTCACGAACAGGTTCTGGGTGGAATAAAAAGGTTTTGAAGTTGGTAAATTAAGCGGATTTGATATAAAAGCAGAAGACAATACTCTATTTGCGGACATCAAAAATAAACATAATACAATGAACAGTAGCGCTGCGGAGGCACTCTTTCAAAAATTGGCTCGTTACGCTGACGACTTTAAAAAGGCAAAGTGTTATTGGGTTCAGATTTTAGCGAAGGGAAGTTTTTGTAATTTATGGATTGGAGATATTAACGGCAAAGAATATAGCCATAGCAGGGTTTATAAAATTTCAGGCGACCAGTTTTATGCTTTGATTTCAGGGCAAGATGATGCGCTATTCCAGCTTTATAAAGTTCTACCAATTGCAATTAATGATTATTTGATAGCCACAGAGCAAAACGTGGAAAATGTCGAAAACTCAGCTTTGAACGAGATAAAAACTGAAACTAAAACAACAAAGCGAAACATTTTAGACCAAATAACTTTAGAAAATTATGGATATTATCTGGGCTTTAATAAGTTGTAGTATTGGTTTAAAAACTTCACAATAGAATAACCTATTTCCATACCCAAATTAACTGGAACCGCATTCCCAATTTGTTTGTATTGTTGCGCCATTGAACCCTCAAAAATCCACTCGTCTGGAAAAGTTTGAATTCGTGCATATTCGCGAACTGTAAAAGGCCGGGTTTCCTCTGGATGGCATCTTTCTGTTTGCTTTTGTGCAGGGCTGCAAGTAAGTGTTAAGCAGGGCTCGTCCCAGCCAATACGCCTTGCAATTCCTGTTTTCCCGCCGCCAAGATGAAAACTTCCGCCCATAAATTCCTTTTGGATTTCAATTGGTAAATCACGCCAGTATCCTTTGGGAGGCACTAAATCTAAAACATCTTTTTTGCTTTCTGGGTATTTTGTTCCGGGCGACTTTGGAACATTGCAATCAAAAAGTTCTCCTTTTTTTAAGGCATCTTTCAAGTTGTAAATTTTCTTGTAAGGTTTTGGATATTCATATTGCAAATCAATATCTTTTCTAATCCCAACCAATATCAAACGTTCCCTTTTTTGTGGAACTCTGTAATTAATGGCTTTCAAAACCTGCACCGGCACTATGTTGTAGCCAATTTCATCTAAAATCGAAATCATTCCTTGGAGCGTTCTGCCATTTTCGTGACTTAAAAGGCCACGAACATTTTCTCCGATACAAATAGGTGGATTTACTTCATTTACAACTCTTGCAAACTCATAAAACAAAGTTCCCCGCGCATCAGCCAGACCTAATTTTTTCCCAGCGTAACTAAATGCCTGACAAGGAAATCCGCCAGTTACAACATCCACTTTATTGTGGTATTCCGAAAAATCAAATGCCTTTATGTCGCCTTCCAACACTTTCCAATTTGGCCGATTTTTTCTCAAAGTCTGACATGCCCACTTATCAATTTCATTTAGTGCGACACATTTTAAACCTGCTTTTTCCATTCCAACAGCCAACCCGCCTGCGCCTGCAAATAGCTCTAAAACAGAGTAGTTGTTGTGAGGTTCAACATAGTTTGTATGCGTTTCTGCATTGTCGTGGGGAAAGAAATCAGCAAAAAGCTCTTCAACCTGATCGCGTTTATAAACCCGGTAGTTACTAATTGGCTCACGAACTGCCAACAATTTACCTTCTCTGTCCCAACGCCTGAGTGTTTCCTTACTTTTACCTATGAGATCAGCCGCTTCCGACAATGTCAAATATTCATTCATAACCAAGTTAGTTAACCTTATACAATGGTTACAAAAATAGTTTTAAAACTGACATAAACTACGTTAGCGTAAAAAAACAAATCCAGATTGAATAAAAAGTTTGTTCACAGTATTTTGAACTGTTTTTCTAACTTTGATAAATAATGCTTTGTATAATTTAGGTTGATTTGATATGAAATCAAAACCCGATTCGTTTTTAGAATGGATTGAGTTTTTAATTGCGATATTTCCATAGTAGTTTTATTTTCAAATAATTGTAAATTTGAATATTAATATAAAAATGAGAAGCTATGTTTGATTTATCAGTTTTACCTCAGAAAGCTCAGGAAGAATTAGCAGATTTTTATCAGTTTTTGGTTGAAAGATATGGCAAAAATGAAAAGGAAAGTGAGTTGCAAGAACGTGAAAAAAGGATTCATGCCTTTTTCGGGAAATTCAACATAGACTTGAACGATTATACTTTTAACCGAGATGAGATCTATGAACGCTAATTCTACATTCGATTCCAACATACTGATTTATGCATTTGGACCTCAAAATGAAGAAAAGAAGGAGATTGCCAAAGATATTCTTGCTAAATGCCATAAAATCAGCTTACAAACAATAAATGAAACCATTTATGTCCTGCAACGAAAGTTCAATTATTCAATAACTGAACTGAATGGAATAATTCAATTTTTAAAACAGAAT
>JBBRGJ010000255.1:0-3389 GCA_038240835.1 Bacteroidales bacterium
GTGAAAAAGTTATTATTCCTACTTGGTTTGTTTGATAGCACTAAGATAGGTGAACTTTTTATACCGTCAAAATGTTGTGTATATAACTTATACACAATGTTTTGGCGTATTTTGTTGGTAACTTTCTTGCGGATTTAAGGTAATCTAAAAGATTATTTTTAAATAAAATACAATTCACAATAAAACCTCTGTTGCCAAAAAATAATTCCAATTTTTTGCTACTTTGTCCGACATACAATTTTGCTTCTCCATTACCTTCTCCAATTTTATTTCTTGGTACAACAAATGAATCTGCAATGCTTATTTTCTCTATTACTTCGGAAATTTCATATTCATCTCCTTTTATATTTATCATGGTCATTATTTAGCATATTTTGTAATATCCATTTGTTTTAAAATAGCAATTAACACATCAACAACTATACTATTGCCTGCTTGTCTATACATTTGTGTGTCGCTTACTACAATTTTAAATTCGTCTCTGAAACCCATTAATCTTAGGCATTCACGAGGTGTGAGTTTCCTAATTCTTCCTTTGTTGTGTGTTACATAATTATCAACTCCTGCGCGATGCATTTTGTGCATCGTTTGCAACAATGGCCGAGCAACTTCTAGGTCGGTTTTTGTGCTAGTTTTAAAGTTTTTAGTGCCGCCAGCCAAAACATAGGCACTTACTTTTTCAGATAGATAGTATTTTTCTTCAACTTTGCTAACATCAAAGATGAAATCGTCAAAATCTGTGTTATTAGCGGATTCAAAAACAAAATCGCCATGCCAATTATATTGTTGGTTTGCTTTTTGGCAAAGCATAACATTGCCATTAATTTGAGTATATCTTTTCTCTTTGTTTTTTGAACTTGTTACAAATTTCACTCCTTTTTCTTTCAAATAAAATTTCGTATCTGTAAAATCTTCTAAAAAATCTTGCATTGTGTGTTCAAGCTTTATTTTATTAGGAAATTCAAACTCCACATTATGGTCTTTAAAACCAACGATGAATATTCGTTCTCTATTTTGAGGAATCCCAAAATCTCTACTGTTTAAAATCTTTGAATGAATTTTATACCCTAAATCATGAAACACATCTTGAACAACTTTCCATGTATTACCACCATCATGATTTATTAAGCCTTTGACATTTTCAAAAATAAATACTTTAGGTTTTGTTTCATCAACAATTCTTGCAAAATCATAAAAAAGAGTTCCTCGA
This sequence comes from Bacteroidales bacterium, assembly GCA_038240835.1. GTDB lineage: Bacteria > Bacteroidota > Bacteroidia > Bacteroidales > WCHB1-69 > JBAXTE01. Next base: position 1,211 of record JBBRGJ010000255.1, read on the forward strand.
ATATCTTCCAAGCCCCTACGTTTACCAACCATTGAAAATGCTTGGCATGGACTGCCTCCAACTAAAATGTCTAATTCTCCTTTATATTTTTTTGCCGAAAACTGAGTAACGTCATCATGCCAGTCGTCTTCGGAAATTTCGTAGTTTGCAAAATAGCTATGTTTTACATGCGGGTCAATATCACTTGCAAATATTATTTTATGTTTTAATTTGAGTCTATTTAATGATTGTTCAACTGCACCAATTCCGCTGAATAAAGTTCCTATTCTTATTGTTGCTGTTAGATTTGAAAATTCTTTCAGTCTCCAATCAGATTCTTCTCCAAATAAATCTTTCTCTTTTACTACTGCAATTTGTTCTGTTCCATTCGAATAAAGTTTGATTTTTTCTTGAGCTAAACTTAAAACAGAATTATCAAGTTTTTTCTCAAAAATACTTTTGGCAATTTTCTCACTTAATAATTCTCTCTCCATTTCAGATACACTAAGTTTAAATATTTTGCATAGCTTAGGGAGCCGTTTTATGTCAAATTCACGTTTGCCATTTTCGATTTTGCATAAATTTGCAGAATCTATTTTAAGTTCATTTGCAAGCTGAGCTAGAGTAAAACCATTACTATTTCTCAAGTCTTTTATGTATTGTCCAAATGTTAATTCCATAATATTGTCAATTTTTGACAAAGATATGGTCAATTAATAAATCCCCATTGTTTTTGGTTAAATATTTTTCAACAAAGCAATGTTAAATAATATTTTTTTCATAAAATGAATTCTGAGCGTGTTGACAAAATTATGGCTTTTGAGGCTTGAATACGTTCCCCCGTGCATGTGGCAGCCAAATGTGTTTGAATGTGGTCGGATTTTCATTTTTTTGCCTTTCTTTAGTGAAAATTTCTTTGACAATGATGATATGGTAATATATAGTAAAGGGTGTCCCAGCTACCGCACGAATCCTCTCATATCGTAGATTAATAGTGGTTAAATCATCTCCCCAATACCGCACATCCTTTCTCACCTCAGGTGTTCCTTTCATGTAGTGTATTAAACCCTTTGATTATCTATCACCACCGGATTAAAAAATAAATAACCCCATGCGTATCATTCACTTTTGACTTTTCATACCTTTATCCATATTTTTCACCCTTTTGAATACAAAAATTAAAATTATTTGTTGTATTGCATCTGTTTATTCACAAAACAAAAACAAATATGAAAAAAATCTTTGTTACTCTTTTTGTCGCCATGCTGACAATCAGTGCGTTTAGTCAAAGCGAGCCTCTCTGGCTGCGTTATTCTGTCCTTTCGCCCGACGGTAAAACAATCCTTTTTAACTACAAAGGCGATATCTATTCCGTTCCTTCGGTCGGTGGCACTGCCGTTCCGCTAACGATCAGCGAATCGTACGAGTTTTCCCCGGTTTGGAACAAGGATGGAAAAAGTATTGCTTTCGCTTCGGACCGCTATGGCAATTTCGATGTTTTTGTAATGCCTTCCTCAGGTGGTGAATCAAAGCGGCTGACTTATCATTCTGGAAATGAAATTCCTTCGAGTTTTACGGCCGACAATCAAAATGTACTCTTCTCGGCCTACAGGCAGGACCTGGTAACGAATGCTCAGTTTCCTATTTCGCTGATGAGTGAACTTTACAGCGTTCCGGTGTTGGGAGGGAAAGTAACACAAGTGCTTACTACGCCTGCACTTAACGCAACTTTGAATAAATCGGGAGATAAAATAATCTATGACGATATCAAAGGGTATGAAAATCTCTGGCGTAAGCACCATACATCGTCACTTGCACCCGTTTTTTGTGCTACAACCCACCACATAATGTGAAACACAAGTAATAATTGTCTTCTGCCTCGCTTGTCTTCCACTTCTTTCATGCGTTTTAAGATAAAAATGATGTTATTTTACATTAAGCCAACAGATTTTCCAACTTCGATTTCCATTTTTCCCAATCAGGCATTTCCTTGGTTTGTAAATCAATAAACCGTTGAGTGTGGTTATGATGAACCAGGTGGCAAAGTTCGTGTGTGATCACATATTCAATGCATGGTTTCGGGGCTTTGATCAATTCCGGGTTTAAAATAACCTTTCCTTTCCCGGTACAACTTCCCCAGCGTGTGAGCATTTCCTGGATGTAAATCTGCTTTGGCTCTACATTGTGTTTTTTAAATCTT
>JBBRGJ010000256.1:0-3377 GCA_038240835.1 Bacteroidales bacterium
ATATTATTTAGCGAAAGCCACAGATCTGGTTTCTCTAATAACGGTAATTTTAATTTGTCCAGGGTAGGTCATTTCGTTTTGAATTTTTCTCGAAAGATCCATGGATATTTGGTTTGCTTGTGCATCGGTTACTCGTTCAGCACCGACGATTACACGCAATTCTCTACCTGCTTGGATGGCGTAAGTTTTAATAACACCAGGATACGAAAGAGCCATTTCTTCGAGAGTATTCAAACGTTTGATGTATGCTTCTACTACTTCGCGGCGAGCACCTGGACGAGCACCTGAGATAGCATCACACACTTGCACGATAGGAGCGTAGAGTGATTCCATTTCCACTTCATCGTGGTGAGATCCAATGGCGTTAAATACTTCAGGTTTCTCTTTGTATTTTTCGGCCAATTGCATCCCAAAGATTGCGTGTGGCAATTCTGGTTCGTTGTCTGGAACTTTACCAATATCATGTAAAAGACCAGCACGTTTTGCAATTTTTGGATTTAAGCCAAGTTCCGCAGCCATGGTAGCACAAAGGTTAGCAACCTCTCTGGAGTGTTGAAGTAGGTTTTGTCCGTAGGATGAACGATATCTCATTTTACCAACCATACGAATCAGTTCACCATGCATTCCGTGAATTCCAAGGTCGATGGTGGTACGTTTCCCAATTTCGATGATCTCTTGTTCAATTTGTTTTTTAGTTTTAGCCACCACTTCTTCGATACGAGCAGGGTGAATACGGCCATCGGTAACTAATTTGTGAAGCGATAGACGTGCTACTTCACGACGAACAGGGTCGAAACTCGAAAGTAGAATTGCATCTGGAGAATCATCGATGATGATATCAACGCCAGTAAGAGATTCAAGTGCTCTGATGTTACGACCTTCACGACCGATGATACGACCTTTGATTTCGTCGTTGTCGATGTTGAAAACGGAAACACTGTTTTCGAGGGCATTTTCAACGGCAGTGCGTTGGATGCTTTCGATGACAATTTTTTTCGATTCCACATTTGCCGTCATACGGGCTTCGTCCATGATTTCAATCACCAATTGAGTAGCTTCAGATTTCGCTTCATCTTTCATTAAATCAATGATTTGATCTTTTGCTTGATCGGAAGAAAGTCCAGCGATTTTCTCTAATTTGTCAAGTTCTTGTTTAATTGTTTTATCAAGTTCTTGTTTTTTAGCGGTTATTCCTTCTGCTTGGAGGTTGAATTTTTCTTTCGCTTTTTCAGCTTCTTCTTGTTTTCTTGTTAGATCTTCAATCTTTTGGTCGATTTGAGTCTCTTTTTGTTTCGTTCTGTTTTCTGCAACTAAGATTTGTTGATTCCGTTCGTTGACTTGTTTATCGTGATCCGTTTTTAGTTGAAGAAATTTCTCTTTAGCTTGAAGAATTCTCTCTTTTTTGGTTAGTTCAGCCTCTTCTAAGGCCTCTTTTTTTATCTTTTCGCTGTCTTTTACAATCGATTTCCGAATTAGCGAATATGACAAGCCGATACCTACAGCAATTCCTGCAACTCCGGCGATAATTATAAAAATGATGTCCATAATTAAGTGATGTTTATATAGTTATTAGATTATTTTCTGTGATTAATTAGATTAAAAATTGGTATAAAAAAACCCGCAACATCCAGAACAAGGGTTATCGTAAACTCCTTTATATGACATGATTAGAAGGGCCGAGTTCGTTTAACGTCCTATGGCTGTGAAGCTTCACTTGCGTGAATTAAGGCCTGTTAGCGGATCCCATGAGCTTACTCCTATTGTTTTAATGTTGAGTTTACCAAACGTGTCCTTGGAAATTGCGGGCTATGTTTTTCCTATGTATAAGAACGTATATTGTTGTGTATCAGTTGTTTAATTATTCCAGTATCGTGTTTATTTCATTGAGTTTTGGTAGTAATTCAGTTTGGTAGTATGCTTCTTTGTCTTCCATTTTGAGCGCTTCAATGGTATAATGTAAAGCAATCATCGACAATAAATCTTGTTTGTCTTTAAAAGCATAACTTTTAGCATATTCCGTTAATCGTTTTTCAATGACCTTGACAGATTTTCTAACAATCTCCTCTTCGTCTCGAGCTACCGTTAATTTGTAGTCTCTATCTGCTATTCTGACTGTGATTGTTAGTTGATCCATTGTTTATATCGTTACTTGTTTAAGAGGTTGATACAGTTATCTATTTCCCGCACTAGTTCGTTTATCTTGAGTTTTGTTTCAGTTAAATCTCTTTTATTTTCTATTGATTTTGATAATTTTATTAATTTTATTTTGTTTTGAAGGAGGTCAATCTCCTCTTTTTGTTTTTGGTTAATTCCTTCTAATTCAGCTATTTTGTTCTCTTTTTCTTTTTTTTCTGTGGCTATAATATCTAAATCATGTTTCAGCTTTCGAACCTTATAATCGATTTCTTTAATAATCGTTTTAATGTTATCGGACATGATTTCTAATTATTCCTTTTTTGGTTTTTACAAAGATACTACTATTTAAAGAATGTACGCAAATAAAATTAAGGTTTTTTTAATAGTCGTATGTTAATAAATGTGAATAAGTCTGTGGTCAAAGTTTAGGTTCAGTTCTAATCATTAATTTAAATGACTTATTTTGAACTATTTACTTCGTTCCCGACTGAAGGCTCAATACATCGCACCAAATTAGCCACTGCACTTTCGCTAATTTTATTTCTTGTCCTTCCCAAAATAGTACGTTCAACGGCATTGAAGATTGGTTACAGAAGTTTATTCCGCACGGCGGGATATCAAGACAAAAGTTATTTCTATCCCTATGAAAATGAACGTCCTGTTAGTTGTAAATTCTATATTGGTAAAAAACATTAACGAATAGAATCATGAAATACAATGCCGAAGGATTAATGACCGAACAATTGAGCTACGATTCAAAAGGCAAACTTTATAGTACTATTAAAATGTGATTTAGAAACTTTATATTCGGTGATTAGCAGTCCCTTAGGGACAAGATGTCGGTAAAAAAAAAGATGATACAATTTAAAACGAGTCCCTTAGGGACGTAACCTTATAAGAATTTGAATTGATTGGTATTTCTACGGTTACGTACCTAACGGCACTCAATGATCGTTTTTTTTTATAATTTTTACCGACATTACGTCCCTGACGGGACTTGAAATTGGTTACAGAAGTTTATCCCGCACGGCGGGATGTCAAGACAAAAGTATCCATCAAAAACTGTTTCTTTTGAGTTAAATAGTTTTCTGTATTAAAAAAGACCGGCATGCTATCTATGACCGACCTTGTCAAAAAAGCGTTAAGAAAAAGAGGTGATTTTACGGCCTGCCCTCGAATATCAAGAATAATCAAAATGCGATTTAGAAACTTTATATTCGGGGATTAGCGAGGCGGGTGCG
>JBBRGJ010000257.1:0-3294 GCA_038240835.1 Bacteroidales bacterium
CCAAATCCACCATCTCTGGCATCGTGCATATAGGCATATCTACCTGATTTAGAAAATGATATGGTTTTATTATCATCGGGAGTATTGATAGGATACCCAATATTTACAGGTTTTGTAAACTTATTTGTTTTGGAATCCCACGTCGATTTAAAAAGGTCAAATCCTCCCATTCCAGGATGTCCAGTAGAAGCAAAATAAAGTGTTTTCCCATCGGGAGCGATTTGAGGGAAATCTTCATCAAATTCCGTATTAATTGTATCGCCAAGATTTACGGCATTACTCCAAGCACCCGTTGGCAATTTAAAAGCCATCCATAAGTCGCTTTTCCCTTTTCCTCCTGGACGTTTGGATGCGAAGAAAATTGTATTTTTATCGGGAGTGATAGAGGCCGCCGTTTCAATAAAAGGAGTATTTATCGTTAAATATTCAGCTCTTTGATAATTCCGACCTTTTTTAGTCGCTCTAAAAACATCGTCCATTCCCTTTTCACTATAAATATAGATAAACAATTCAGTCCCATCAGACGACATTCCTACACTCTCTTCGATGAGATACGTATTGATGGCGGAAGAAACTCTTTTCGCTTTTGTCCATTTATCCCCTTCGAGACTAGAGATAAAAACATCCGCGGTACGCAGACCATCTACATCGTCCATGTTGCCAGTATTCCCCAACCTTCGAGAGGTAAAGAAAAGAGTGGTTTCATTTTCATCAATAAACGGAGAATAATCAGGAGAAGCACTGTTTACTTCGGGACCTAAATTGTCCAAGCGAACATTTATCCGATTCTTAAAAATCTCTTTCGCTTGATTACACATCTCAATCATTCGCTTGGCAGATACTTGCAAATCTTTCTCTTTGTCGCGAGTAATACTTCTAAATTTCTCTAAACTTTTAATGGCATCATCAAAACGATAATCCAACAAATAAGCTCTTCCTAAATCGTAGTGGCAATATGGATCAGACTTGGGATCTTTGGCCACTTTTTCGAAATGAGGAATTGCTTTGGTTTTATTTACAGTTGTATTTAAATAACAATAGCCTAAAAAGACACGAAATGTCAAATTATCAGGTTCTTCGTTTACCAATATCTCTAACTCTTTGATGGCGGAATTAAAATTGCCACTTTTCACCAACATCATCGCCTTTTCGGGATCTCCTTTTCGAAGAGCCTCCCCTTTCTTTTGAGCATTTACAGAATTTATGCAAAAAAACAACAAAATGGTGAACGACAACAAAAGCACTTTTCTAGACTGCATACAATTTTGAGTATATTACATTATTAATAGTGCGAAAATACTTTTTTTTTGCTTGCACTGTACGTTAATAATATCAAAACTTATCCTTTGAGCCTGTTAATAAAGTCGCAAACAATTAATAATCAAATTATTACACTACAATCAATGTTTAAAAATATTCAATTTAAACGATCATAACATCTTTAAAACATCCTATCCCGATAATTATCGGGATTAAAGCCAAATGTGAGGTTAAGTATGACAATTAAGAGACTTCTTCAATAAAAAAAAATGCGCCAAAAAAGGCGCATTTTTTCATTATCTAAGTTTCAGATTATTTTATTTCAATATTTTCAAAAACTCAACGGTTAAATCCCAGCACATTTGCACGGTTTCAATATCGATTTTTTCTCCTGGAGCGTGAACACCTCTAAGAGTTGGTCCATAAGAGATCATATCCATTTTTGGATATTTTTCGCCAATAAGTCCACATTCTAGTCCTGCATGAATAGCTAAAACTTGAGGTTCTCTTTTGAAAACATTTTCGTACGCACATTTAAGCACTTTAAGTACTTCCGAATTTGGGTTTGGCGTCCAACCTGGATATCCATCTCCTTGTTCTACATCGGCTCCAATTAACTCAAATACAGATGAAACATGTTGTGCAGCCCACGTCTTTTTACTCTCAACCGAAGAACGCTGACTGGTGGTAATGATTATCTCTTTGCCGTCCATTTTCACTGAAGCTAGATTGGTAGATGTTTCTACAAAGTCTTTGATATCTTGCGACATTTCCAAAACTCCGTGAGGACAAGCAATCAGTGACCAGATTAAGTCAAAATGAGTCAATTCGTCAATCACGGTTTCTGGCAATTCATGTTTTTTAATCCCAGCTTCTACGCCGCCATCGGTGGTTTTATATTCCAATTTAACGGTTTCGTCAAATTTTGCCACGTAAGCAATTGCATCTTTTTCGTGTTCTTCGGGAATGGTAATCAACGCCCAACCTTCACGAGCCAAAGCATTTCTTAAATTTCCAGAATCAATTTTATTGATACAAACATCAAAACGGTTGGTTAGTTCGTACAACAATCGCGATAAAACACGAGTTGCATTTCCTCTTCCACGGTTGATATCATCGCCAGAGTGGCCACCTTGAAAACCTTTTATCCACACTTTATATCCTACATGACCTTCGGGCGTTTCGATGGTTTCGTAATCAATTTTGATCACGGTATCGATTCCACCGGCGCAACCAATAAAGAATTGACCTTCGTCTTCAGAATCTAAGTTTAATAACATTTTGCCTTTCAACCAATTCTCTTTAAGTTCAAAAGCACCGGTTAAACCAGTCTCTTCGTCTACGGTAAATAGACATTCCACAGGACCGTGTTGCATCGATTTATCTTCCAAAATCGCCAACATCATGGCTACTCCAATTCCATCATCAGCACCTAAGGTAGTATCCTTGGCAGTTACCCAACCATTATCAATGATCGGCACAATTGGATCAGTGTCAAAATTATGATTTGAATCACTATTTTTCTCACACACCATATCCATGTGACTTTGGAAAACGACAGGAGTAACATTCTCTTTCCCTGCAAATGCGGGTTTGCGAATAAGCACATTTCCGACAGCATCACGCTCAGTTTCTAAACCAAGTTTTTTACCAACATTTAATAGATACTCAATAATTTTTTCCTCTTTTTTACTAGGATGAGGTATGTTGCAAATTTCAGAAAAATATTGCCATACTTTTTCTGGTTTCAGACTTAAAATTTCGTTACTCATATTTCGTTTGTTTAATTTGAAACAATATTACAAAAAATCCTTTTTAAAATCAATATTTTAACCTTATTTAACCGTAAGAGGTGACAAAGAAGAGGTAACGGGGTAACGGAGTGACGGGGTAACCGCAAAGCGACGATGCGCAAGCGAGTGCGAAAAAGGTAACGGAGTGACGGGGTAACCGCAAAGCGACGATGCGCAAGCGAGTCCAAAAAAGGTAACGGAGTGATGGGGTGACCGCAAAGCGACAATGCGCAAGCGAGTG
>JBBRGJ010000258.1:0-3278 GCA_038240835.1 Bacteroidales bacterium
CAAAAAAATCAGATTACTAAATCATGGTTATCGAGCAAAGAGTTTTGTTAAATATGGCTTAGAGTATATCGCAGTAATACTGTTAAATGCTAATTCTCAGGACAATATCGGTATTTTTAGTTTTTTGTCATGTACTTAGAAAGTTTCTACAAAAACCACCCTTATGGTCAGCAGACCACCGTGGGAAGTACCGAACATTTGAAAAATCCTCGCTTGTCGAAAATGGCGGAGTTTTTCAAAACCTATTATGTCGCCAATAACATGGCGTTGGTATTGACTGGAGATTTTGATTCGGAAGCAATTATTCCTTTAATTAAAAAATATTTTGGCGACTGGCGCAATAGCGAAGTCCCTAAATATCCTGTGTTTGAAGAAAAAGCTTTCGATGGGAGGGAACTTGTTTCTAAAAGACTTACACCCATCAAACTGGGTATTTTGGCGTATCGTGGTGTTCCAAATAAACATAAAGATGAGTTGATATTAGACCTTTGCACCGAAATATTGAGCAACGAAGGCCAAACTGGACTTTTTGATAAGTTAGTAAGTGATGGAAAAGTTTTGGCGGTAAGTGCTCAAAACATGAAAGCCAATGATTATAGTGGAATCATGATCGTTATGGTGCCAAAAATAATTGGTCAGTCTCTTCAAAAAGCAGAAAAACTCACCTTGGTCCAATTGGAAAAATTAAAAAAAGGGGATTTTGATGATTCTCTATTGGAAGCGATTAAATTAAATTACAAAAAACGAATAGAGCAGAGTTTTGAATCATCACAAAGCAGATCGATGATGATGATTAGTGCGTTTACAGAGCATAGAACGTGGGAAGATTATATCAATGAACCTGCGGAAGTGGACAAAGTAACCAAACAAGATATTATTCGTGTGGCCAATGAATATTTTGGTCCCAACTACTTGGCGTTTTATTCGAAAATGGGATTTCCCAAAAAGGATAAAATTAAAAAACCCAATTGGGAGCCTGTGATTCCGAAAAATACGGAGAAAAAATCTGAATTTGCACAACAGTTAGACCAGATTCCAGATAGCAAAATTGCTCCACGTTTTGTCGATTTTGAGAAAGATGTAATCCTTACTTCCGTTCGCAAAGGGATTGATTTATATGTAACTCCAAATCCAATCAACACTATTTTTTCGATGAGTATTAAATTCAAAATTGGGTCAAAAAGCAATCCTACATTCGACCAATTGGGAACTTATCTTAATTATTTAGGGACGAAAGATAAAACGATGCAGGAGTTCAGAAAAGCATTGCAAAACTTGGGAGCTACCATGAGTATTAATTCTTCAGACAATGGTTTTTATATCAATATTGATGGCTATGATAGCAAAATTCAACCGACACTTTCTTTGGTTGCAGAATTTATGAAATCTGCTAAAGTGGACGATAAACAACTGTCAAAATTGGTGGATGAAGCAAAAATGAGTTATAAAACCACCAAAACAGATGCCGATGCAATGAATGATGTATTGACTGAATACAGTCAGTTTAAAGAAAAATCTTCGTATTTGACTAAATTGCCTCTTAAAAGCATTAAAAAACTAAAGGGAGCTCAGTTGTTAAAACTATTTAGTGAGATTCAACAATATAGTTGCGAAATTCATTATGTAGGAAAATTACAGGCAGATCAGGTTAAAGAGATTATTGGAAACACCATCCCTTTCTCAGTCAATCCAAAACCTGCTGTTTACATCGAAGAGCCTATGGTTGAGGTGAGTGAAGCGACAATATATGTGTACGACGATCCAAAAGCATTGCAAAGTAAAATGCAGTTTTGGTGCAATGGAGCCATTCAGAATGAAGAAGAAAAAGCCAAACTTTATGGTTTTAATGAATATTTTGGCACTGGAATGAGTTCTATTGTTTTTCAAGAAATTCGCGAATTCCGCTCCTTGTCATATTCTGCATATGCCAGATATAATACCCGTTACCTAAAAACGAATCCTGGATATCTTGTGGCTGGAATGGGAACACAAAGTGACAAAACCATCGAAGGAATTAGAGTAATGACCGATTTGATTATGAATATGCCTCAAAAACCAGATCGTTTGGAGGGAATTAAAAAAGCATTGATGCAGTCGATTCATACACAAAATGTGGGTTTCAGATATCAAAGTCAAACGGTTAGCAGTTGGAGATTTCAAGGTTATACTTCAGATCCAAGAGAATATCGAATGAGCGTTTATAATAATCTTCAATTTAACGATGTCATGGCGATGTACAACAAATTTGTAAAAGGCAAACCTATCGTAATCACCATAAGTGGAAACATGAAATTGGTGAACATGATAGAGCTTGCAAAATTTGGCAAAATTGTAAAAATGACCGACAAGCAGATACTTGTCAAATAGAAAATCAATCCATATTTCTACAAAAAAGCAACGTCTATTGGCGTTGCTTTTTTTTGTTGGTTCTACGAAGAACTGAAGAACTGTGGGATTGTGGGAGACCGTGTCTTTCAATGGCTTAAATAAAGCGCTTTTCTGTCCAATTACACGAATGTTTATCAAACGCTGAAACATGAACTATATCGGCAATAAAATATACCGTCTGTTAAATTCTGGGATTTATTCAGCCATCGAAATGTTTAAAACGGTCTCACTATGTTTTGCAAAGTGTACATAGAAATCTGTATCTATTTTTAAGGATTCGTAAACTTCTTTGTCCACTTCATATTTTGCGTCACTCGTAAAAACATAATATTTCGGTGTTTCTCTCATTTTCTGCCCCCACAATTTCGGAAATAAATCTCCTAATATTGGAATGTATAATGCTCCACTGCCAGCCTCATAGGATTTTTCTTCAATTTTCTTGTCTACTCTTTTCTTTAAAAGTTCTTTTGTGTTGTCTTTCAAATCACGGTTTACTTTGAGATTAATTCTGTTACAAACAAAATATGCTAAAAGCAATATCCCAAGGTTAATAAGACTAATCAATAGATAGTTTTGTTCCGTTTTGTTCAAAACAAAGTATAACAGATTGAAAAGTCCGCCAAAAGAAATAATTAGTCCGCTAAATACGAACCCAATTCGCTTTTCATATTTTAAAATTTTTCGGTCTTTTTTAGTTAATTCTTTGGTCATAATTCTGTTTTTTTATGGTTGCTCCTGTTTAATTTACTCAACTTTCGCAAGCTCTATTATCCCGCTTTCATTAGGCTTTTACAATTTATCAGTTTTTCAAACCTTTGATTTTCAGTGATGAATTTTTCCATTAACATTTCGGTGTCAATTTCCAATAAATTGGCCAACTCCGTTAATAC
>JBBRGJ010000259.1:0-3256 GCA_038240835.1 Bacteroidales bacterium
ATTTATTGCCTTACATGTTCCAGGACATTCGCCTGGAAGTATGGCTTTTTATTCAGAAGAAAATGCCGTTGTGTTTGCTGGCGATGTTCTTTTTCGTGGTTCAATAGGAAGAACTGATTTGCCGGGCGGAGATTATGCCCAGTTGATACGCTCTATCCAGGAAAATTTGCTTCCCCTCCCCGACTCGACCGTAGTTTATAGCGGACATGGCCCTTCGACGACTATTGGTTACGAGAAATTGAATAATCCGTACTTGTAGAAAGCCCCCTAAATCCCCCGAAATGGGGGACTTTTAAGACTTATTCTGTTGTTATTCAAAATATTATTTATATAGATTATTATCTATAATAAATTGATATACAAAAGGATGTAACCATTGGCTTATGTCCTTTTGTTGCGAAATGGTCAAACGAATTTGTGTGGAAGAAATATCGTAGATTTCAGAATTGACCAATTTCATTTGCGGATAAAGCTTTGCAACATGCTTAAAATTATATCCTTTTCGTGGATAAACTACAATTGGATAGAGTTCCAGAATGGTCTGATAATCTTTCCATTGATCAAATACCAAGGCATTATCACTGCCAATAATTAGGCTAAAATTATGTTGGGGATAATCTCTCGAAAGTTTGTGTAGTGTGTCAATAGTGTAAGAAGGTATTGGCATCAAAAACTCCACATCCGATACTTTCAGCTGAGGATTATCTTTAATAGCTCCGACCAGCATTTCCAAGCGAACGTATTCATCAATCAGCAGATTCTTATCTTTCAATGGATTAGAGGGTGATACAACGAACCAAAGCTCATCGAAATGTTCTTCACGAACGAGCCACTCACCCAGCTTCTGATGACCTAGATGGAAAGGATTAAACGAGCCAAAAAAAAGTGCTATTTGCATAGGTAGAAAACTGATTTTTATAGAGTTGTATGCATAATAGATTATTTACTTTGTCCTTCTACAATTTTGATCTCATCTTCGGTCAATTCATACAATGCATAAACCATGCGATCTATTTCCTTGTCAGTGGTTTCGATGGTGTTTTTAATTGCCGACGCCTTTTGTTGTTCTTGCAAAAAATAGTCTTCCCATTCAGCTTCTTGCGACAAGCCTAATTTGATTTTCTTCTTACCAAGTTCTGCTATAAATTCTTTATAGCTAAGCAAATACCAGTTTTGAAGTCTGTTTGGCAATACTTCTATATCAAATTTTCGTTGAATCGAACGTTGGAATTTTTGAGATGCTTCTTGGAGCTCTTTATTGAGCGAAAGCATTTGGTCTGCTTTTTCGATAAAGGGTTGTTGGCGATCTTTAGATGTCTTTGGAATTGGCAACGGATCTACGTAAATAATTTTAACTTGTGCAAATACTTTACCCGTTTCGTTTATTTGAGATTGATACAAAAATTTTAATAGCTTACTATTTAAAAGGGTTAATAGAAATCTTAAAGAAAAATTTAGATCAATTAATAAACCATTGTGAACAGTATCTAATGTATAAAATTGATTTGTATCTAATGTACAAATAGGAAATGAACCAGTTTGTCTTAAAAGAATTTTTTCTGAAACTTCAAAAATTTCTCTTTTTCTTGGCCTATGTAATTTTGACACATCGTAGTTAATCAATTGGTTGTTTTGATTAAAATTGTATCTATTAAAATCACTACCAGTAATAATTTTTTCAGTGAGTTCAGTACTCTCTAGAGTAAGGAATTTTTTATTATTACCAGTAATTATACCTTGATTAAAATTTAAGATGTTCTTAAGCGGAATTTTGTCATTAATTATCCTTTTAATGAATAAATCATTCTTTGAACTGAGCATAGATAAATCGTCGTTTTCTAAGATCTCTGAAATTTTGTAATATTCTACATTATATTTCTGTAGTTCAAATGAAACAACATTAGATATCTGTTTATAAATATATTCACTTGAAACCTCTTTTTTGAGGATCAAAATTATTGAATCAACAGCGGCATCTTCAAAAATAACATTCCCTTTAAAATCAATTAAATCAATTATTTTTGAGTTATTAAGTATGTATTTTCGAGCTTCTTTGTAATAATAGTTTTTAAGAATTGTGTAAGGAGTTATAAAACCTAAAAATCCATTTTTTTTGATTAATGTGATTCCCTTTTCATAAAAAATTGGGTACAGATTCAATCTACCAAATGCTGAAATATAATATTTTCCTAAAAATAATTTATCATTTTCGTTTATGTATTCCGTTGGTATATACGGCGGATTCCCAATCACAACATCAAAACCACTTTTTCGAATTCCATACACTGATTCTGCTTCGGAAACAGCTTCTAATTTTTCGGCATATTCATATACTTTTTGCGATAATTCAGCTGCCGCTTTCGAGAGTGCAAGCGCTTGTTCAGCCTTTGCTTTTGCCTCGAGCGATTGTTCTTTTATGAGTTTCAGATAATCTGGTAATTCATCTAATTTTGGAACAATAACCACAGGTTTATCTTTATAACCAAATACTTGTGGAAATTCTTTTTCCCAGCTAAAAGCCTTATCACCTGCCACGGCTGGATCGTCAATCAGAGAATTACCGCATTTTATATTGTTATTCAGATCGTTTAGTTTCCGATTGGGCTGGGCGGTGCGTAACCAAAGCGAAAGTTTAGCAATTTCGACACTTTCTTCGTTTATATCGACCCCGAAAAGGTTATTTTCCAGAATACTTTTCTCAACGTCGCTCAACACCAATGCATCACCAAAAAGTTTGGCTTGAAGTTCATCGATATATCTATGTTCGGCAATTAAAAAATCCAAGGCTTGATTTAAAAAAGCTCCTGAACCACAAGCTGGATCGCAAATAGTGATTTGTAACAACCATTCGCGATAAGCCAACAATTTATTGTACAGATTCTGTTTTACTTTTGCAGAACGTTTTTTGTCGTTGTTATATTCCTCCTCAATTAGCTGAAATTCAGCTTTTTTTTCGGTACAAAGTTTTCCGACCGTATTCTCGACGATATATTTTGTGATGTATTTTGGAGTATAAAAAACGCCATCTTTTTTACGCTTTGAGATCCCAATCGACTTCCCCGAAGAGGATTCAGAACCTTCGAGTTGAGCTTTTATTTCATCCAATTCGTTGAGAGAGTTCTCAAAAATATGACCAAGAATATTGACATCAACATCACTTTCAAAGTCATAAGCAGATAATTTGATGGTGTGTGAATATAACAATTCATCATCAATTTTGATATTATCGAGTATTTCATCGGGCTTGAATAATCCG
>JBBRGJ010000260.1:0-3210 GCA_038240835.1 Bacteroidales bacterium
ACCGCTATTTAGCCTCCAAAATCACAGTCAATTTTTTACGAAAACTTTCAAAACCGGCTTTAAGTACATAGCCCGACGGGGATGTAGTTCAACCGGGAATAATCGCTGGGTCGTGCCGACCGCTCATATTCCTATTTATTACCACCAGTGTTTTTGTCCCTATTGATCTCTCAAAATTTCAAAAAAAGAAATAGTTCTAACTAATAAGTGTTTTTACTAGAATGTCAATATTAGTATATGGATTTAAATCATAGACTTCTTTTGCTTTATTACTTGAGTCTTTTTCAATCTCAGATCGCAACCAAGCTGCATTTTCAAATGCTCTTTCTAAGGTAGCTGGCTTTAATAAAACTTCCATCATCTTACTCAATTCTTCTGGGCTATTACTTTTATTGAAATTCTTTAGAGGCGTAAAAGTCCTAATATATCCACATAAGCATTTTAAACCCTTACAACCAAAATTAGAGTTACACCCTAAAGGATCACCATTTTCGTCCTTACAATTACTTGCAAGAAAAGGGCTTTTATTTTTTTCAAAGTGTAATAAAATCCAATGTTCAAAAGAACGACTAGAAAAACCAATATTTACAACTTTGCCGTTTACGACTTCTTTGGCTTTTAAAAATGCTTCTTTATGGTAAGTGTGCCCGTCTTTATCAAATACTGCCCAAAGTTCTTCATAAAGTTGTTGTTCATTTTCAATTAATTGCGCTTGTCCAACATATCTCAGAGGGACAGCTTTAATGGATTGATATATTTCAATACTTGCATCTTCCCCATATAAATAATCGCACAATTCCTTTAAAGCATTTTTATCACCTTTTTTATGCTTATTAGGGTTTATGAAATGACGTTTTTTACGCACCTTAAGCATTGTTGGGCCAGGAATTGGAATTTCATTTGGTAAAGTGGTATTATCGGAAATTTCAACCTTATCCCAAATGTGATTAGGATACGATAATTTCTGTGCAATGTACCTAAAGTAATCAGGTTCAGTTTTTGTACCTTCACAAACGATGAGTATATTTCTAGATAGTTTCCTTTTCGCCATTGGTGATAAATGTATTGGGTGCATCAATTTTAGGAATGGCTCCAAATTTCCCAGCTAAATACCATTTTTCAAATGGAATTTCTTCTCTAACTCCTTCGAAATCTTGGGCTGAAAAGATCTCAGTTTCTCCGTACGTGTTTTTTTGCGCAAACCAAATTTGATCAGTACGAAATTCTTTAATTAATAAAAAAGTTTCATGGGTTGTAAATACCAATTGGGAATTAGAATGATGATTTTCTTGAAATATCCGAATTAATAGGCTTGACAGAATTGGATGCATACTAGTATCTAATTCATCAAAAAAGATAACACCTCCCTTATTAAGTATTTTAATAATTAGTCCGCCTAAAGCAAATAATTTATTTGTGCCAAACGATTCATTGTAAAAAGGCAGATTATGAGTTGAGATTTCTTTGTGTTTTTCAAAAACCTTATGTTCTCCATACAGAACTTCATTTTGTCGAACTTTATTTATTGTTTTATTTTCATCTGTTGTAATTGTCTCATTCTCCTTTACCTTTTTATCATAATCGATTTGTAGCGATTGAATTTGTGAGTCAGCAGTACAAATCAATTCTTCAAGTTGTTTAAGCTCAGAATTATTTTCAGATTTTTGCAATTCCTCTTTAATGTAATTTGCAAGCCTACTAACCCAAGTAGTACTCGTAGCATTCCAAATCTCCAATTCATTGAAATAGGAAAATACTGGAGTAATCAGAGTGTGATAATTCTCAGCTTTACCAAAAAAAGATAAGAAAGGTATTTTTTTAAACACCTCATATTTTTTGTACCCTAAATTCTTACCAAGCTTAGCTATATGAATATTAGAATCAGCTTCTTTTTTTTCTTGTCCTCTAAGAAATATATTTTGAGACTTTTTCTCAGGGAAGTGGTATAACGATTCCTCAACAATCTCATTTTTATTAAAGGATATTTTGTATTGAAATTTATTTTTGTCAAGAGTTATGAAAATTATTTCAAATTCCGAAAGTTGGTTGATTGTAAAGGTATTAAATAGAAAAGGATCATACGCAGGAATCGGCATATCAACCGTTATTTCTTTAGAATTAACTATAAATTTTCTAATTTCAAATAAGGCACGTATAAAATTTGACTTCCCAGAGCCATTTGCGCCATAAATTGCTGCTGTTTTGATCAGTTTTACTGTATCACCATTTGATAAGGAAACATCAAAAGTATTTCCAGACTTACTTCGTGAACTACTAGCAACCATTGTAAATGTTTGCTTTTCTTGTATTGAACGAAAGTTTGAGATTGAAAATTCTAAAATCATATACTTGATTTATTAAAGTTTGTCAATATTTTGCAAATATAGACACTTTTGGGGATAAATCGACTCCTGATGTGCAATTATTTAAATATTTTTATTCTTTTCTTTTATCAATAATTCAGGTTTTAACATTGTTGCTAACGGTTACGCTATGGCAAGTGCGGGATTAAATTGTTGCTCAACTGTCAGCCAGCACAAATGTATGTAAAGATTTCAAATGTTTCAACGAACACGCAAACCCCGCATTTGCTATAGCGTTTGTTGGCTACAGTGTTTCTTTCTATTCTAATCAAGATTCTTCAATTCTCTCAATGATCCAAGTACCTTTCAAACTGTCTTCAAGCCAGCCTTCGCCGAAACTAAATGAGTCAACAACCATTTCAAAATCGCCTGAAAATCTGTTCTCTGTCTCGTCAAACTCTCCTGAATAAAAAATTTCAGGCTGTTCATTCGTGCTGTCAATAACGACTTTCCCGTCATCGTCAAAGAAGTAACGGCAAGGATATTTTTTCGTGAAACTAATTATGTCCTTGTCCCAAAAGCCTGTCACCGTAATTGGTTTCTGAAAGAGTTCACTTAATTCAGCTTCATAACAAATGCCATTAAAAGTTCTATTTTCGTCTACTAAGTCAAGAATGAATTCAAAGGATTTGCCTTCGTCAGTTTCATATTCTGGTCCGAGAATATATGTTCCTCTCCATTTTCCGGTCAAAGTTTTAAACGAATTCATGTCTTTATAATAGTATAAATATCTGGTTTTCTTAACATTGTAGCCAACGGCCGCGGATATGAGTAGTGCGTACTCAAGTTACTAAAAATACTCAATAGAACTCTTGTAACTAAAAGCATTACTTATATGCGCTGTTGT
>JBBRGJ010000261.1:0-3194 GCA_038240835.1 Bacteroidales bacterium
GTATTTTAATGAATTCTGCTATCGAATCAATCGTTCACAAAGCAAAGAGACTATTTTTAATAATTTAATCAGAAGGATGGTTGCTGCCAATAATGTCACGCACGCAGAAATGATATGTAGCTAATTGATGACCTCTATAAAGTTTTTCTTAATTCCACCACGTGCAGCCCAAATCCATTGTGCTCTGGTGGGTAACATGGCTTCTACGGTGATTCCTTTTACACTCTTATTTAATATTTCGGTTAGCCATTTGCAGTAAAGTTGCGCTCCTTCGTACGAAATATTTACTAATGGATATCGGCTATAAGCCAAATGTTGAAAATAGTAATTTACAAAAGGTTCGTTGTAGGCATTTGGATCGCGCCATTTTAGAGTGTCTATTTGAGCAATGGCTAATTCAACAGTTTTCCCTTGACTTTTTAACGAGTCCAAAAACTCTTTGTAATCCAAATTGGACAACTCTGTTTCCAGCATAAAGAACGGTTGAATAATAGTGGTGTCTTTTCTTAGTACTATTTGCCCCTGCGGAATGTAAACCCATCCTTTGGGGATTTGAGCTTTCTTTAGTTTTTTCGGCTGAGTCACCTGTGCCCAAGAAGTGACTGCAAACAGCACGATCAATGTCAATGCTGCGATTTTCAATGTTGCTCCTGATTTCATAATTGTTAGTTTTTTTTTGAAAAGAACAAAACTCCATCCCGATGAATTGTTAAACGAATGAAAATTGGTTGCTCTTAGTGGTTAATATCTTTTTTTAACGGAGAAATGTTCTGTTTTGTTGCAATTTCCCCTTACAAACTGTTCATCGTTAATAACTCATGCCGAAAGGTATCGTTGCCACCTAAAAAAAATGTAAATTTGTGCTCATTATTAGTTTGTCGAGATGATTTTATTGAATTTTCGGCAAATGCAACTATTAAAAATTTCAAATCAGATGACACAAAAGTATTCAGAAGATAGCGTAAAATCCTTAGAATGGCAGGAGCATATTCGTTTGCGCCCTGGAATGTATATTGGTAAGTTGGGCGATGGAGCTTCGCAAGATGATGGTATTTATGTGCTTTTAAAAGAGATTGTAGATAACTCGATTGATGAGTATTTGATGGGAAATGGCAGATATGTGGATATTTCAATCAAGGAAAATCGAGTAAAAATACGAGATCGTGGTCGTGGAATTCCTCTGGGAAGTGTAATCGATTGCGTGAGCAAAATGAATACTGGAGCCAAATATGACAGCTCTGTTTTCCAAAAATCAATTGGTCTGAATGGGGTAGGAACTAAGGCAGTAAATGCGCTATCCAACTATTTTTGTGTTCAATCGTTTAGGGATGGAGAGACTAAAAAAGTTGAGTTTTCAAAGGGAATTATTACTCAAGAATATCCAATTGAAAAATGCGATGATTCCAATGGAACGACCATTACATTTATTCCCGACGAAGAGATTTTTGGAAACTACTATTTTATTTCCGAATACATCGACAAAAAGATGTGGAATTATGCCTATTTAAATAAAGGGCTTACGTTGACCTTTAACGGCCAGAAATATTTCTCCAAAAATGGACTTTTAGACTTGTTGGAAAATAACATCGACAGCGAAATTTGTTACCCAGCATTGCATCTCGTTGATCCTAATTTTGAATTTGCAATTACCCACTTAGTCAACGGAAACGAGGAGTATTATTCGTTTGTGAATGGACAAAATACCAGTCAAGGAGGAACTCACCAGCAGGCATTCCGTGAGGCTATTGTAAAAACTGTTCGTGATTTTTATAAGAAAGATTTTGAGCCGAGCGATATCCGAAATTCGATGATCGCTGCCATTAGTTTTAGGATTCAAGAACCTGTTTTTGAGTCACAGACAAAGACTAAATTAGGCTCGATGAATATGGAGCCCAATGGAAAAGGTCAGTCAGTAAAGAATTATATCACCGAAGTGGTTTCTACTTTATTAGACAAGTATTTGCACATGAATCCAGACATGGCAGAAGCTCTCTTGCGGCGCATTATCGAATCGGAAAAAGAGCGCAAAGACATTGCTGGAATTAAAAAATTAGCAAGAGATAGTGCCAAAAAAGTGAGTCTACACAACAAGAAATTACGCGATTGTCGCATCCATTTGAATAGTAACGATCAGCGCGGACTTGAATCTACGATTTTTATTACCGAGGGCGATTCGGCGAGTGGTTCCATTACCAAAACTCGCGATGTGAATACACAGGCGGTATTTAGTTTGAAAGGGAAACCGTTGAACTGTTTTGGCGAAAGTAGAAAAGTGGTCTACGAGAACGAAGAGTTTAATTTTTTGCAAGCAGCCTTAAACTTAGAAGATGGACTGGAAGGATTAAGATACAACTACGTAGTTATAGCCACAGATGCCGATGACGATGGAATGCACATTCGTTTGTTGCTGTTGACATTCTTTTTGAAATATTATCCTGATTTAATCAAATCTGGTCATGTTTATATTTTACAAACTCCTCTTTTTAGAGTACGTAACAAGCAAAAAACTTTTTATTGTTACAACGATGACGAACGTGTAAATGCGATGAAAGAGTGTGGTTCAAATCCAGAAATCACTCGATTTAAAGGACTTGGAGAAATTTCCCCCGACGAATTCCGTCACTTTATTGGAAAAACCATCCGATTAGATCCCGTCGTGATGAAAAAAGATACAGCTCCTAACGAATTGCTCTCTTTTTATATGGGAAAAAACACACCAGACAGGCAGAAGTTTATCATCGAAAATCTAAGGTACGTCGAAGATTAATGGTTGAGTGGAGTTTTTTATTGAACTTGGACTTTAAGTGGTGACGAGTGACGAGTAACGAGTGACCGCAAAGCGATGATGGGAGGAAAGTGACAGAGTAACGAGTGACCGCAAAGCGATGATGCGCATGCGAGTCTGGATTTAGTGTCAAAAAGCGTTAAGAACCGAGTCCCACTTTTTGGGACGAGCTCAATACGACCGATTAATCATAAAACATTCTCGTATTAAAAAGAGGTGATTTTACGGCCTGCCCTCGAATATCAAGTATAATTTTAATTTAATAAATTTGCTTTGTATTCGTGGATTAGCGGTCCCGTAGGGACAAGATGTCGGTAAAAAAAAAATAGTTGATAAAATTAAAATAAGTCCCATGGGGACGTAACCGTATAAGAAATTGAATTGATTGATTTTTCTCGGTTACGTGCCT
>JBBRGJ010000262.1:0-3188 GCA_038240835.1 Bacteroidales bacterium
AGAGCTATCTATCAAAATCCGACATCTGAGATTGGTCTCTTCTTCAAATCTTTTGACAAATAATTTATCGCTTCGAGCAAACAGCTTCCAATCAATGTTGCGAGTAGATTCGCCATCGTTGTACAACCGATGTTCCGAAAACTCAACGGAAAAACCGTGGTATGGACTTTTGTGAAGTCCTGTAATAAAACCTTCTACCGCTTGTTTGCTCAAAAGTTCTAACGGGCTATAACGTCGGAGATTTTGTTCGTTGATTGTTGGCATTTACTTTTTATTTATTGCAAATATACAAAACATCCGTGAAAGGTAGAAAAAGAAAATTTCCTTTTTATGTTCATAGGTAAAATATGGTTTGATATTTATTTTTTGGAATAGGGAAAACTATTTTGATTGATACTTTTGCCTTGACGTCACGCCTTGCGTGATAAACTCCAGTAACCAAAATCCTGATAGTAATCGGGACAAGACTTCGCCAAAAGAGCTAAAAAGAGCCTACAGCAATCTTTTCAGATTTATTTTCTAAACAATTCTCCTGAAAATAGATATTCTCTGGTGGTGTATCCACTCAACACACCCAATCCATTTGTAATGTTGGTATAGAGCGGTGTGGGTTCTGAAAATGGACTATCTGGGGAGTATAAATACATCGAATATTCAAATTGATAAAAGGCCTCATTGGTTTGGAAAACTTCTAACCTCAACGAGTCACAAACAAAATCGTAATACTTCGTAAAATTGATCACAAACTCACGACCATTTTCTTGTCGATCGGAAAACGCCCATGCACCACCACCATTCAAATCCATTTCGTTCCATTGATTGTTTGCTTTTACATACGCTTTTACCGCATAATAGTTGGATTGATTGGGAATATCGGAAAACTTAAAGCGAGCCGCTAGCTCCGTTCCGTAATCATACGTAATGGTATCCAAAGAGACTAACGTAGGATAAATCGTTTGATAAACGGGAATGGTGGTTTTGCTATTCACTGTTTTGTAGCCATCGGCAGAAACTTCTATGTAATAAGTTTCTCCTTCCACAATTGGCAGTAAATTTAGGGGCAAAACATATCGGTTTTCGGTGACATTATAAGGAATGATTTGCCAATTGGACTGATCCGCAGAAATACGCACTAAGGCATTGTCTACGTTTTTAATCTCTCCCGAAGACTCTGCGTACAAAGGAATAGAAGCAGAAACATCTACATTAATTATTTTTCCCGAACCCAGATGGCAGCTAACGACCAACTTAGAATCATTGTCAGGAATATCGATGTGAATCTCTTTTTCGCAAGCCGTAAGTCCCACCAAAATTGTTATTAAAAACAGATAAATTGTTTTCATAATTTTTAGAATTTAATCGACCAACTGATGGACGGAATTAATGGGAAAATAGAAACCTGATTTATAATCTGTTTTTGAGTATTGTTGTCGTAATTATACTTCGAAGTGAGATAAATATAGAATGGATTTTTCCGATTGTAGGCGTTGTACAATCCCAATTCGAACGTGCGTTCATATTTTTCTCGTTTTTTAATAAACTGTAATCCAATATCAAGTCGCTGATAAGATGGCATTCTGAAACTATTTCTATCTCCATAATCGGTCACTGTTTGAAAATAGCCAAAACGATGATAAGGAGCTGGAGCATACGAAGATTTTGGAAGGGTAACTGCATTTCCGGTGCCATACACCCATGTGGCAGAGAGGATTATATCTTTTTTAATGTTGTAAATGGCCACAATTGAAATATCATGGCGACGATCGTAGCGAGCATAAAATTTCTTGCCAAAATTGAGTTCATCAAACTGCATTTGTGTCCACGACAAAGTGTAGCCAATCCATCCGGTGAATTTTCCAGCAGTTTTTCGCACAAGCAATTCGGCTCCGTAAGACCAGGCTTGTCCCGAGGTAATATTTCTCTCCCAATCAAATTCATTGGAGGATGAAGCGTCTTCAATCATCAGGAAACTAGCACCTTCGCGATAGCCAATAATGTTATTTGATTTTTTATAATATCCTTCCAACGTAATCGATACATCTTGTTTTAAAAAATCTTTGGCTAATCCACCTGCAATTTGCCATGATTTTTGAGGCAACGTATTCTCGGTTGCAGGAACCCACAAATCGGTTGGCAACCCAATGCCCGTATTGCTCAATAGATGAAGGTATTGCGACATGGATGCGAAAGAAGCTTTTATGGATAAATTATTTTTCAACGGATAATTGGCAGCCAATCTAGGTTCGGGATTGATGTATGTTTTGTCACCCACCACAAATGAAGAGAGACGAATTCCGCCATTTACTTTTAATTTAAACGAAGTTTTCCAATCATCTTCCAAATAGATGGCGCTTTCTAACGCTTCATTTTTAAGGGTATTATCAAAATCTTCTGTTGCAAGCGAAGATTTAATCACAAATGCACTGGGTGTAAATGTGTGGTAAATAGCAACAAATCCGGCTCTTACCAAGTGGTTTGGATTTGGAGAATATTGTGCATCAAATTTTCCCGAAAAATCTTGAATTCCCGATTTATAACTCAGCGAAAACTTATCCCCAGAGAAAGTCTCTTCGGAGTATAATTTCAACGTATAATCGCTAAAAATCAAAGAGGAGTTCGCAAATAATTTGTCATTAAAAAGATGATTCCATCGGAGAGTCGTGGTTGCATTTTGCCAATAGAGGCCGTTTTTCATCAGCTCTTGCGAAGAAGAGTTATCGTTGAGATAAAATTTGTCTCTTCCGAAATATCCACTTAGATAAATCTTATTTTTGTTGCTAAACACATAATTTACTTTGGCATTTAAATCGTAGAAATAATAACCTGCCGAAGCCCCTTCGGATTGGGCTCTAATAATTGGCTGAGCCAAGGCATCGATGTAGGTTCTTCTTCCCGAAACAACAAAAGATGATTTATTTTTCAAAATAGGACCTTCGAGCATCAACCGTGACGAAATTAGGCCAATTCCGGCTTCGCCAGAGTAGTGCTGCTTATTTCCATCTTTCATATTCATCTCCACCACCGACGACAATCGTCCGCCATATCGAGCTGGAAAACCGCCCTTGGTAAGTTCTATTGATTTTAGAGCATCGCCATTGAAGAGCGAAAAGAAACCAAAAAGATGATTTGCATTATAAACGGTGGCCTCATCCAAGATGATTAAATTTTGATCGGGACCGCCGCCACGG
>JBBRGJ010000263.1:0-3153 GCA_038240835.1 Bacteroidales bacterium
TGGTGCGATGATCGAAAATTATGTTGCACAAGCATTGTTTTGCAATTCGTTTCCGTTGTATTATTGGAAAAATAGCAATACGGCAGAACTCGATTTTGTCTTACAAATTGGTTCAGACGTAATTCCAGTAGAAGTAAAAAAAGGAAAGCACACAAAATCCGTAAGCATGAATATGTTCATGAAAAAATACAATAGTCCTTATGCAATTCGGATTTCACAAAAAAACTTTGGATTCGAAAACGCAATCAAATCAATCCCCTTGTACGCAGTTTTTTGTTTGAAGGAAAGTTGAGGAAAGTGAAAAGAAGAAGAAAGAATACAGAAACGAAGTTCGACGAAGTCAAATATGAATTAAGAAGAGGAGCAAGAAGAAAGTGATGAATTATGAAGTATGAGTGATGAGTTCGCGATTCGGGTCTGAAGAAAGGTAGAAGAAAAATACAGAAGGAAGAAACAAAGTTCGATGAAGTCAATTAAGGATTTACTTGACTTTGGAATTTCAGCTATGTTATGATTTGTATTCAGAGCACGGAGTGCTCAACGTTTTAAACCGTATGCGCTAGCTTACGGTTTATATGCGATAACATGTCAACAGCCCAGAGGGCTGAATGTGAAAATAATAAAAAGGAAAACAGAATTAAGAATAATGAAGAGTTCAACGCGACGATGCGCATCCAAATGCGTGGATTTCTGCTTTCGCCTTTATAGCCTTTATGACCCTGCCATTGGCAGACAAGCTTTCGCCTTTACAGCCTTTATAGCCCTGCCATTGGCAGACAAGCTTTTTCCTATTCTCATATTTCGGTGCGCTGCACCTTATCATTTTCTAAAAGTTGTATTTTCTTATAAACTTCTCAACTTATAAACCCCTTCAACTAAAAGTCTTAGTCTACCTAGCAAGCTGGTAGATAAATGTTTCTTAGTGCCCTAAGTGTCTGAGTGTTTTGCTTTTGTATTTCTTTTGTAACTTTTGTCTACCTAGCGAGCTGTTAGATAAATGTCTTAGTGGTCGACTTGTATTTACTTTTCTCTAGTCTCGCATCGCGCCTCTGCGTTCTCTGCCTTTGTATTCCTCTCCGCGTCCTCTGCGGTTAAAAAAAAAGCTCCAAGCGAACAACTAATTAAATTACGCAGTTAGTTTAAAAAGTTGTAATTTTGGCGATTGAACATAAACATGTTGATTTTTTTTGAATTAAGATACTAAAATAACGAAGCACAATATTTATAGATGGATAAACCAACCATATTAATCGTAAATGACGATGGAATTTCTGCAAAGGGAATTCGCAGTTTAATAGAAGCCGTAAAATCTTTTGGAAATATAGTAGTAGTCGCACCGGATGGACCAAGAAGTGGAATGAGTCACGCCATCACCATGCACACTCCGCTTCGAGTGAAAAAAGTGGCGGAACATGAAAACATAATAGAATATATAACCAACGGAACACCAGTAGATTGCGTAAAATTGGCACATCGTGTGATTTTGAAAAGGTATCCCGATTTGGTGCTTTCTGGCATCAATCATGGCGCCAATACTGCCATTAGTTTGTTGTACTCTGGCACCATGGCGGCGGCATTAGAGGCTGCTTTTGAGGGAGTTCCTTCCATTGGGTTTTCGTTGTTGAGTTTCGATTCTGATGCTGATTTTTCGGCATCCAAAGAGATTGTAAAAGAGATTGTTGGAAGAGTGCTTCAGCATAAAATACCCGAAAGTGGGTGTTTAAATGTGAACATTCCATACCTGCCGATTGATGAAATTAAAGGAATTAAAATTACTCGCCAAGCAAAAGGTTTTTGGAAAGAGGATTTAGTTCCTCATTTTGATCCTCAGGGTCATGAGTACTATTGGCTCACGGGCGAATTTCACAATTTGGATACTGGAACCGATACCGATATATGGGCAGTGGAAAACGACTATGTATCTGTTCAACCGGTTCATTTTGATTTGACGGATCATCAACGCAGTTTGCAATACACTTTTTTGGAAAAACTCGAATTATCAACCAATTTAATAAAAAACTAAATGAATAAATTACGCACAGACACCATTTGGATGGGACTATTATTGGGAACACTTTTGCCTGCTCTTGCATTTGGGATTTTTTATTTAATAGGCTTGGGACTAGACAGTAGCAGCGGAAAGTTGCATGTTTTGCCACTTAAAACAATTGCGCTAATTAGTATTTTTACCAATCTTTTCTCCTTGAGATATTACCTAATAAAACTAAAATACGACCGCACCGGCAGAGGCATTTTATTAATGACTTTTGCGATGACGTTGCTCTATTTTGGGTTTTTCTTGTAATTTGAGATTTGTTGGCTTTACGGGACAACTCCCCTAAAAGGAGAGCTTCCTCATTTATATTTTGCAATTTGTTTTCACTTTTTTGTTTATCTACTTTTCTCAGAAAATTTTTATCTAATCTAGTTGGGCTTAACTCTCGATTAAAATTTCGGGGTCAAAAAAGCGTTAAGAACCGAGTCCCACTTTTTGGGACGAGTTCAATACGACCGATTAATAATAAAACATTCTCGTATTAAAAAGAGGTGATTTTATGGCCTGCCCTCGAATATCAAGTATGATTTTAATTTAATAAATTTGCTTTGTATTTGTGGATTAGCGGTCCCGTAGGGACAAGATGTCGGTAAAAAAATAGTTGATACAATTTAAAAACAAGTCCCATAGAGACGTAACCGTATAAGAATTTGAATTGATTGGTATTTCTACGGTTACGTACCTAACGGCACTCAATGATCGTTTTTTTTATAACTTTTACCGACATTACGTCCCTAACGGGACTTAAAACACAAATCAAAAAAGAAAGAAATCTGCGGAGCTTATCACTGCGTAGCCCTAAAACTTCAAAAATTGCTCAATCATCTGCGCGTGGGTGCCGAAAAAAAACAAATTGCATTTCTTGATGAGTTTTTAATAATTGATTGCAATTTGGTATTTTTTCGAGCATCCACGAAAAAAAATGATCCGCCGACTGGCGGACGATTTTTTCGGGAATCTGAAGGAGCGAGCGAGCCTTCAAAAAGAATAGTTTTCAAATACAATTAGCAATTCAGCAAGGGCGTTCACGTCCTAATTTTAAGTCTAGGTAAAAACCTAAACCATATAGAAAACAACAAAGACTTCAAATTAGCCTA
>JBBRGJ010000264.1:0-3113 GCA_038240835.1 Bacteroidales bacterium
ATCTGAAGGAGCGAGCGAGCCTTCAAAAAGAATAGTTTTCAAATACAATTAGCAATTCAGCAAGGGCGTTCACGTCCTAATTTTAAGTCTAGGTAAAAACCTAAACCATATAGAAAACAACAAAGACTTCAAATTAGCCTACCTTGCTAAAGAATTGCTTATTGTATTTGAAATTTCCCATAAGCATGCATTCGCTCCTTCTTGACTTTTTGAATACTTTTGTGTCAAGACAAAAGTATTAATCAAAAAGAAAAATCTTCGAAGTGAAATTGTTTTCCTTTTTTAGTTATTAGGTTTCGTACCTAAGGCACTTATGTATAATTTTAGATCTTTTTTTTTACCGACATTACGTCCCTACGGGACTTGAAAACAGTTACTGGAGTTTATCACGCAAGGCGGGATATCAAGACAAAAGTGACACTAAAAAAGAAAAATCTTCGAAGTGAAATTGTTTTCTGCATTAAAAAAAAATCAATTCACTATAGTTCTCTAAATTATTTTATCTTTGTTCCAAGAAAGATTAATCAGTTTGTTCTCCATACATCTCCGCTCTGCGGATGAAAGTGAAAAACAAAATCACTCTTTTTTTAAAGACAATTTAAAGAAAAAATAAACGCATGAAATACTACATCATTGCAGGAGAGGCCTCTGGAGACATGCACGCTGCTAATTTAATAGCGGAGCTAAATAAACTCGATGCCAAACCAGAATATCGCTGCTGGGGCGGTGATTTGATGCAGGCACAAGGTGCTGAGGTGGTGAAACATTACCGCGATCTTGCGTTTATGGGGTTTGCAGAAGTTCTTATGAATCTTCGCACCATCAATAATAATTTGAATTTTTGCAAAAAAGACATTATAGACTACAAGCCAGATGCGCTTATATTGGTTGATTACCCCGGATTTAATCTTCGGATCGCCAAATTCGCCAAACAGCATGGAATTTTGGTCTATTATTACATCTCTCCGCAGATATGGGCATGGAAAAAATCGAGGGTTCATCAGATTAAAAGGAACATGGATAAAGTGTTTTGTATTTTGCCTTTCGAAGCTGATTTTTATGCTAAATACAATTATAAAGCTGATTATGTTGGACATCCGTTGCTGGATGAACTGCGAAAACATGATAAAATATCCACTTCCACCGAACTTGAAAAGTTAAAAGCTGCCGATTCACGACCTATTATTGCGCTCTTGCCAGGAAGTCGGAAACAAGAGATTTCGAAAATTTTACCTTCCATGGTTGCAATCATCGATTCGTTTCCACAGTACCAATTTATTATTTCGGGGGTTAAATGGCAGTCGGAGGAGTTGTATCGTTCTAAAATGGGAAATTCCAAAACGCCAATACTCTGGGGCGACACCTATCATCTGTTGCAAAATAGTTACGCAGCCTTAGTTACATCAGGCACGGCAACGTTAGAAACTGCACTATTTAATATTCCTCAAGTGGTTTTGTATAAAGCCAATAAAGCTTCGTATGTAATTGCAAAACAGATTGTTAAAGGAATAGAATTTATTTCACTTCCAAATTTAATCATGAATAGATTGGTGGTGACAGAGTTGATTCAAGGGGAGTGTAATGTGGAAAAGATTACCTCTGAATTGCAAAAAATCACTGAAAATCAGACATCAAGAGATAAAATGTTGGCAGATTACAACGAGTTACACGAAGTATTAGGAAATGGAAATGCATCGTTAAAAACTGCTAAATTATTATATCAGCATTTGCTATTTGATAAATAAGTGGTATTTTAGCGTTTCAAAACAATGATATGCTTAAAAAAACCAATATAATCCTCCTTTTTATCTTTTTGATAAGCGCTAATTTTAATGCGTTTTCGTTGAATTTAGATGTACGTATTTTTGCGTCAAGCAATGTGACTCAATTTACATTTACACCCATTTCTGGGAAATATTCGCTCAGGGCTGACAACCTTCCACTGACGGTAGATTTGTATAAAACCAACTCCATTGAAGTAAAAGTTGTCAATGGAAAAATTCAAATCTCAAAAAATAACATCGTCCTCGGATTGTGTAATGAATTAACCATTGAGCATACCGGATTGGTGAATGCGTTTGAAATAAAAACAAATGCTGTAAAAATTCCCATACGCATTTACGACGATGAATTGAGAGTAAAAGTAGAAAATAATGCGTTTGTGATTATCAACAGAGTCGATTTAGAGCGATATGTTGCAGGCGTGGTTCAGTCGGAAGTTCTGGGCAGTAGCATTGATCTTGAGTTTTTTAAAATCCAAGCAATCATCGCCCGAACTTATACGCTCACCAATATTATGAAACACATGAACGACGGCTACAACTTGTGCGACGAAACTCACTGTCAGGCTTACTATCGCCGATGCAATACTTCCGATATTATGATGGCCGTTTCGCAAACTTTTTGTGATGTAATTGTCGATGAAAATGGTAAACTGATTTCAGCTGCATTTCACTCAAACAGTGGCGGGCAGACCCAAAATTCAGAAGATGTGTGGACCATTGCCACTTCATACCTTCGCACAACAGTAGATACTTTTAGCGTAGGCGGTCGGAATTATCTGTGGGAAACCAAAATTCCCAAAAAACAGTGGTTAGATTATTTCAAAAGCAACTATCCAACCATGTCAGACAGTCCAGAAAAGCAAAAACAACTCTGTAACTTCAGGCAAGATGTAAGGTTAAAATATATTTTAGACTCCATTCCCACTCGTAATTTACGTGCCAATTTCAAACTTAAATCCTCGTTCTTTTCCGCCTCCGAAGACAAAGACCAAATAATCCTCAAAGGCAAAGGTTACGGTCACGGAGTAGGACTTTCACAAGAAGGAGCCATCAAAATGGTGAAACTAGGAAAAAAATCCGAAGAGGTAATCAGATTCTATTACCAAGGAGTAAGAATAGTGAAATACACAGATATTTTAAGATTTTAGAGGTGTAGCTTGTGAAAAGAAGTGATGAGTGATGAGTGATGAGTGACGAGCGCGCATCCCGAATTTTTTTTAAAAATTCGAGGATCCTCGAAAAACAATAAAATCAAAGATTTTAAGTTTTTCGGGAAAGCGTGTCTGAAGAAAGTCTCGGGTGGAGTCACTTCACTTCGCCGCGGCGAAT
>JBBRGJ010000265.1:0-3065 GCA_038240835.1 Bacteroidales bacterium
CGCTCACATTCCCAGCAAAGAAGAAGCAGGTTACGAAGATGCAAACGACAAAGTACAATCAGGTAAAAAGGTGTTGGAACTTTCAAAAAATCCGGTAGTTCATCGTGGGCAAGACCCTGAACTTTTTTGGCTGAACAAATATGGTAACGACGACCGCGACGACCTGCTCCGTGTGGACATTCGCAGTCTGTATCGCCACGAACATATTGCACCCGAATCGCTGATAAAAAATCTGTACAAAGTAACCGAAACGCAAAGTAGCCAATTGGATTTATTTAGTGTAAACGAACTGTTTGGTAATGCATTGGAGAAAGACGAACTCGAAAAGGTAAGTGAATATTATAAACATCAGGATGGATGGACAAACCGTTTGATACAAGGCGACAGCCATTTGGTAATGGCGAGCCTGCTTGAACGGGAAGGAATGGCTGGTCAAGTGCAAACCATTTATTTTGACCCTCCTTATGGAATTAAATACGGTGGGAACTGGCAGATAAAACTCAATAACCGCGATGTGAAAGATGGAAGTGATGATGCTTTAACCGGGGAACCAGAGCAAATAAAAGCCTTCCGCGACACATGGGAGTTAGGGATTCATTCTTATCTATCGTATTTACGAGACAGATTATTGGTTGCTAAAGAATTGCTCACAGAAAGTGGTTCTTGTTTTGTGCAAATTAGCGATGAAAATGTTCATTTGGTGCGTAACTTGATGGATGAGGTGTTTGGTAGTGAGAATTTTTTAGGAATTATTTCTGTTACCAAAACAGCGGGTGGTTTAACCACTGCAAACAGACTACCTTCAAGACTTGATTATATAATTTGGTACTCAAAAAGCATTGATTTGGTTAAATATCGGCAACTTTATTTTGAAAGACCAGATGATATTGATGCTGGGTTTAATCAACTTTTATTAAAAGATAATTCAGTTCGGGGGATGACAACCGATGAAAAGGCAAATCCACTAATAATTCCAAATGGTTCAAAAATATATAGATCTGATAGCCTGACTAAACCTGGCCCAGGTTCTAAGTATGAGATTGAAATTGGAGGCAAGACATATAATTCTGGGAATCGTTGGTGGGGTTCCCCTAAAGAATCTATTTTAAAGTTAATCAAATTAGGGAGAGTTAGAATATTAGGTAATACGTTAAGGTACTTAAAGTTTATTGATGACTTTCCACTAAAACCTCTAAACAATCTCTGGGATGGCTTAGTAGGAGCAAAAGATATTAAATATGTCGTTCAAACAAATGAAGAAATAATTCAACGTTGTTTGTTAATGACGACAGATCCTGGTGATTTAGTTTTAGATCCAACCTGTGGAAGTGGCACAACAGCTTTTGTTGCTGAACAATGGGGAAGACGTTGGATTACTATAGACACCAGCCGCATAGCACTCAATATCGCCAAGCAGCGTTTAATGACTGCAGTATTTCCCTATTATAACTTGTATGATGAGATAAATGGAGATATTCGTCAAGGATTCAAATACAAAACGGTACCACATGTAACGCTAAAAAGTCTTGCAAACGATGAGCCTCCTGCTACAGAAACACTTTATGACCAACCATCTGTGGACAACAAACTACTCCGCGTAAGCGGTCCGTTTACAGTAGAAACTTTACAAAACTATGAGCCAATAAGCCCTGACGAATTAGACAAGGCAGAACAAATTGAAGATAATGGTCAGTTTGAAGAAGTGATAAAACAGCATTTATTGTCGGCTGGTATCAAAAATGGCCGTAAGAATGAAATGGTAATTTTCCGTAGCGTCGATTTCTTGAGCAGTGAAGCAATTCACGCCGAGGGTTTTTATCAAACTGAAAGTGGAGAGCAAAAAGCTTATTTCCATATCGGGCCAAAGTTTGGTACTGTTAGCAAGAAATTGGTGAACGATGCTGTAAAAGAATGCCGTATGCGGGGTGATGCCAATTGGTTGGTTATTTTAGGATTCAGTTTCGAGAGTGACATTGAAGGAAGTTCACAAACTACCAGTTTAGGTACGTTTGAAGTTACCAAATGTCGCATTCATGATGATTTGCTTCAAGACGGCCTGAAAAAGAAACCAGCCAAATCAGCAGCCAGCTTTGTAACAATCGGGGAACCGGATATTGCATTGCACAAAACAGGAAATACTGTCACTATTGAAGTTCAAGGTTTAGACATCTACGACCCGATTAAAGATGTTGTAAATGCACGCAGCATCCACGACATTGCCTATTGGATGATCGATGATGATTATGATGGCAGCAACTTTGTGGTGAAACAGGTTTTCTTCTGCGGTGGTGAAAAAGATGAATTCAATAAATGGAAAAAAGGATTAGATACTTTAGCCAAAGATAACACGAAAAAGAAAGTAGAGAGAACACTTAAAATAGAAATAGACGACGAAGCTTTCGACCGTTTGTATGGACATATTTCACACCCGATTGAAATAAAATCCAAAGGACAAAAAGTAGCAGTACGTGTGATTAGTCAATTTGGAGAGGAAACAACGAAAGTGATAACAATACAATAATTGAAGAATTTCAATACTTAAATCATCTTAAAACCGGCTAAATCCGGTATCGAATTTATATTTCAACGACATAAATGTCTCAAGCACCTAATCAGTTAATCACTGGTTTCGGTGCTTTTTTTATGCGATTTTTCAGATGTCAACATTATTTGCCCAAATAAAAAAAACATAGAAATCTCTCTCTCCTACAATTTTGCCGCGAAGGTATTTACGCCAGCCGGAAAAGTCAAGGGGTTGTGCTTCTCATAACTTTCTTGACCAAAACACCGCTTCGCGCTCGGTCACTTTTTTGCCCCATGCACCATGCCCATAACCCCATGCAAAAAACTGACTTGCCGCCCTTGACTAGAATCCGCCTGGCTCAATGTGTATTACCCGAAATTTAATTTTAACCGGCGTGCCTGAAGCCAAAATAAGATCCAAAGGCATGGACAAATTATTATGGGTAAATCAAATGTTGCAGAAAAAGCAGTAGTTGCTGAAGTAGTTGAAGCTGAAGTAGCAGCTCCTACGATGAAAGTTGTAAAAGACGAGCAAATCGAAG
>JBBRGJ010000266.1:0-3037 GCA_038240835.1 Bacteroidales bacterium
TTGACGATTACTCTCTCTTATTCCCCCATTATAAGCTGCAGGCGAATTTTCGTCATACACAGTATCCGAATGACTGTAAAATAGTTGATGATACGTTTTGGCACCAATCGTAGTGTCTTTATTTGCAAGGATATTTCGGTAGTAATATGAAGTCAAACTTGTGGATACGGGAGCCCTAAAATATTCACTCCAAACCGTATTTGAAGATGGAAAAGGAATATAATCCTGCCCTTTAATATTAGCCAAAAATGCTAACATAAATGAAAATAATAATAGTTTTTTCATACGTAAATAATTTATTAGTGTTAATAATTAGCCCGTAATTGCTGGGCTTGTTCTAAAAATAATTTTGATTACTGATTGAAAAATCAGCGTCTAATCGCTTGACAATTATCTATATTCAGGATTCCGATAAAAAAATTGAATGTATGTTAGGGTTTTCATATTTCGTAATTTTTAGGGTTTTAACAAATACGAGGGTAAATATAGGATAATGTTTCATAAAATAACTAAATTTAAGATTTTATTAACAAAATTAAAAAATTGGAAGGGGAAGAAGATGGGGAAAGTGACGGAGTAACGAGTGACGAGTGACCGCGTCCCGAATTTTAAATCCGCCGCGGCGGAGAGATTTTAGTCTTTTGCAACACTACCAAGTTTGTAAAAAAGCACACCAAAAAAAAGACGTCCAAGTTCCCTTAGACGTCTTTTTTACATATTTGATTTGCGGATTCTTACATCATTCCGCCCATACCGCCTGGCATTCCGCCACCCATTGGCATTGCAGAAGCATCTTCTTTGATTTCTGCAAGTACACATTCGGTAGTTAACAACATTCCAGCAATAGAAGCTGCGTTTTCTAGAGCAATACGAGAAACTTTCGTTGGATCAATTACACCAGCTTTGTACAAGTTTTCGTATACATCAGTACGTGCATTAAATCCAAAATCGTCTTTTCCTTCTCTCACTTTGTTTACCACGACCGAACCTTCTTGTCCAGCGTTGGTTACAATTTGACGTAATGGTTCTTCCAACGCTCTGCGAACGATTTCAACACCAATTTTTTCGTCTTCGTTCTCACAACTAATATCGTTCAAAGCATCGATAGCACGAATATATGCTACACCACCACCAGGGATAATTCCCTCTTCGATAGCAGCACGAGTTGCGTGTAATGCATCGTCGAAACGATCTTTTTTCTCTTTCATTTCCACTTCTGAAGCTGCACCTACATATATAACTGCAACACCACCCGCTAATTTAGCCAAACGTTCTTGAAGTTTTTCTTTGTCATAATCGGAAGTAGATTTTTCAATCTGACCTTTAATTGCGCTAATTCTAGCTTCGATACTTGCTTTTTCACCTTTACCACTAACGATGGTTGTATTTTCTTTATCAACAGTGATTTTTTCAGCAGTACCTAAATATTCAAGTTCAGCATCTTCTAATTTGTATCCTTTTTCTTCACTGATTACCGTTGCGCCAGTCAAAATAGCGATGTCTTCTAACATCTCTTTTCTACGGTCGCCAAAACCAGGAGCTTTTACAGCAATAATTTTCAACGAACCACGAATACGGTTAACCACCAATGTAGCCAATGCTTCGCTATCGATATCTTCTGAAATCACCAAAAGAGGACGACCAGTTTGTAGAGATTTCTCTAAAATTGGCAAAAACTCTTTCATGTTGCTGATTTTCTTGTCGTAAAGCAAAATGTATGGATTTTCGTAAACGGCTTCCATTTTTTCAGCATCGGTCACAAAGTATGGAGAGATATATCCACGATCGAATTGCATTCCTTCAACTACTTTTACAGTAGTATCGGTACCTTTTGCTTCTTCGATGGTAATTACACCTTCTTTTTTAACTTTAGACATTGCTTCGGCAATCATTTTACCAATAAAACTATCATTGTTGGCCGAAATAGTAGCCACTTGTTCAATTTGTTCGATGTTATCGCCAATTACTTTAGAGCGTTTTTTCAAATCTGCAATTACAGTTTGAACTGCTTTGTCGATACCACGTTTTAAATCCATTGGATTTGCGCCAGCGGTAACATTTTTCAAACCTGTGTTGAAAATAATTTGAGCCAATAAAGTTGCCGTTGTTGTTCCGTCACCCGCTTGATCGTTGGTTTTAGATGCAACTTCTTTCACCATTTGCGCGCCCATGTTAGCCACTACGTCTTGAAGTTCAATCTCTTTTGCTACGGTTACACCATCTTTAGTAATGTGAGGTGCGCCATATTTTTTGTCAATAATTACATTACGTCCTTTTGGTCCCAATGTTACTTTAACCGCATTTGCTAATGCATTTACTCCAGCTTTAAGTTGCTCGCGAGCTTCCCAATTATATAATATCTCTTTTGCCATGATTTATGTTCGTTTTTTGTTGATTAAATGATTGCGAAAATATCAGATTCTTTCATAATAAGGTAACTTTTTCCTTCAATAGTTATTTCAGTACCTGCATATTTACCATAAAGCACCTGATCATTAACTTTTACAGTCATAGGTTCATCTTTTTTACCGTCACCAACAGCTACCACGATTCCTCTCTGAGGTTTCTCTTTTGCTGTATCAGGAATAATAATTCCACCGCTTGTTTTTTCCTCTGCAGGAGCTGCTTCTAGCACTACTCTGTCTGCTAATGGTTTGATGTTTAATGTTGCCATATTGTTTTTTGATTTATTTTTGATTTATTTTTGATTTTTTCGGTCACCCATTAGTCGAATTCCATGCCACAACCATTCAGGCAGTGTGATTAACGATCAAATAAGCAGTTAAACCACTAACAAACAATGAATTAACGAAAACTTTTATTGATTTAACAAACGACCATATCATGCCAATATTACACACCAGATGACAGTTTGACAGTAAAAAAAAAGTTGCTGAAAAAATCAGCAACTTTTAAAGATTATTATGCGAGACCTGATTATTGAGCAGGTTGCTCGGCAGCTGGTTGAGCAGCTGGTTGGGCAGCAGGTTGAGCTGCTTTTTGTTCTGCTTGTTTTGCTGCTTGTTCAGTTTGTTGT
>JBBRGJ010000267.1:0-3032 GCA_038240835.1 Bacteroidales bacterium
GATAATTTTGATTTTTAAGTGACGATAAATTCTCACAATATCAACCTCTTAAGACAAAAGTTAGAAAAAAGAGTAGAAAAGTTTGTTATTTAAAATAATAATGAGTAATTTTGCAGTCCAAACAAATAATACGATGAAAAGAACATATCAACCTTCAAACAGAAAAAGAAAAAACAAACATGGTTTTTTCGATAGAATGTTAACTGCAAACGGTCGTAACGTTTTAGCGAGACGTCGTGCAAAAGGCAGAAAAAAACTTACAGTTTCCGACGAACGAAAAGGAGTAAAACTCTAAAAATATTATAGTTTGTTAGTGTAAAAAAAAGAAAGTATTCGCATACTTTCTTTTTTTTGTATGCTTTTTTTTTAGGGACTAAAAACTATTCCGAATCGGTGGCTAAATCTACAAATTCAAATTGATTTTGGCATGCATGAATGTATTTCATAAAATCTTCGTTGCTTGTGACAATGGATGCGGTGTTTTCGTTTGGATGAAAACTCAGTTTTTCGGCGCTTTTTAGCGATTTATCCATGTAAACAATCACATGCTTTTCGGTGTCGTAAATCAATCCGTAGGGACTAACCGAACCGGGTAATAATTTGAGGTATTTGTACAACCGTTCTGGTGATGCAAAAGATAATTTACCTTGTTTGAGTTTGAGTTCAAGATGTCGAATATTGACATTAAAATCGCAGGGAAGTAAAACCAGAAAGTGTTGGTTTCCTTTGTGGTTTCTTAGGAAAATATTCTTACAATGAGTCGCATCAAACTCTTTCCAATAAGTTTTTGCAATTTCGATGGTGGGCGCTGGTGGATGATTGTAACATTCCACATTTATGCCCAATTCAACTAAAAAATCATTTAAAATTTGATCTTTAAACATAAACTACAAATTAAAATAGTTTTTTACTCCTTGAATAATAAAGTTTTTCACTTTTGGAACTTGCTCCACAATCGTGGTCTTATATCCCCTATCCTTCTCCATTTCGTAATCGTATTCAATGGAAATATCGTCGGAAAACTTATCTTTAAAAAGTTGTTTTACCCGTTTGACGGTTTCAAAATAGGAGAAATAGAGTTTTTTATCTACAAACACAGTACTAGACTTAATAATCTGATTATCATCTAAATAAAACATATTAAAGAAATAACTAGCCGAATTATTCGCACTTTTAGAAAAATAAGCAACCGCCTGTTGAGAAGACATTTTTTCGTTGCACACCACAAAAGGATCCTCTTGTCGCAAGACAAACCACGTTTGATAATTCAGCTCTTTCACTATGTTGATAGGTCGATTATTTTTTAAAATCTTCACCGATCTGGTCACAAACCACTTCCCTTCGATGGAGTCGAGCGCCAAAGATCTTTTAAAAAAATAAGCTGGATAATTGGTCGAAATATTGTCACATTGTGCAAATAAGTGAACATTTGTTGTCACCAACAAAATCACAAAAAGAGACATATATTTTGATGTAATTTTTCTCATTATATTTTAATAAATTGACCAATAAACACTTAAATCATCCAATCTTTACAATCAAAGGGTAATACAAAGGCGCTCTTGGCAATTATTTTTGAGCGTTGCTTTCCCATTTTATTTCGGGAACATTCTTTTGGTATAAAACAAATCGTGCCAACACAAACAGATAATCAGAAAGTCTATTTACATACTTTATCACCAAAGGATCGACGACTGTATTTTCGTTTAAAAAGATAATAATTCGTTCGGCTCTTCTACAAATGCATCGTGCAATGTGGCAGTGAGAAGAGATTGGATGTCCGCCAGGCAAAATAAAATTAGTCAGCGGAGCCAACGATTCATTCATCTTATCGATGGAGAGTTCCAACGCTATGACATCATTTTCTGAGATTTTAGGAAGTTGATAAGAGACATTCGCATCCGTATCTGTGGCCAGCTGAGATTCGGCAGTAAACAGACAAGCTTCAATCGCCAATAGCTCTTGGCTAATGGTGGCATTCTCAGTTAAATCCCTAATCAGTCCGATGTACGAATTAAGTTCATCAAGAGTTCC
This sequence comes from Bacteroidales bacterium, assembly GCA_038240835.1. Lineage (GTDB taxonomy): Bacteria > Bacteroidota > Bacteroidia > Bacteroidales > WCHB1-69 > JBAXTE01. The sequence goes on from JBBRGJ010000267.1 coordinate 2,035, forward strand.
ATAAGCCTCAATTCGAGGGTGAAACTTAGGAACTCGCGTTCCACCAATCAGTGATGTTTCGCCACGATCACCCGTTTTTGTATAAATTTTCCAATCTTTTGAATCCATCTTATCAATCAATCTTTTTTTGAACACTAATAATATTTTCATTTGGAGTATCACTCTCCACTTTTCCATCTTTTAACTTAATAATTCGATGCGCATACCTTGCAATATCCTCTTCGTGCGTAACCAAAATAACGGTATTGCCAAGTTGGTGTATTTTTTCAAAAAGTCCCATAATCTCAATAGACACTTTTGAATCGAGGTTTCCAGTAGGCTCATCCGCCAATATTATAGATGGATTGTTCACCAATGCCCTTGCAACGGCAACTCGCTGACGCTGTCCACCAGACAACTCATTGGGTTTGTGGTGCATCCGATCTTTCAGCCCCACACTTTCCATCACCAACTCCGCTTTCTCTTTGCGCTCACTTTTAGAAATGCCAGCATATACCAATGGCAACATTACATTCTCCAACGAAGACAAACGTGGCAAGAGGTTAAATGTTTGAAATACAAATCCAATCTCTTTATTTCTAATTTCCGCCAATCGATTGTCGTTCAGCGAACTAACATTCACATTGTTTAAAATATAATCTCCAGAAGTAGGCGTATCCAAGCATCCCAAAATATTCATCATCGTTGTTTTCCCAGAGCCAGATTGCCCCATAATGGCCACATATTCGTTCTTGAATATCTGCAAATCAACGGAATCTAATGCTTTCACCGTTTCAGATCCCATCTGATAATATCTTTTGATAGAGCGTATCTCAATTAATGGTATATTCATTTTTTGTGATTTAAATATTTATTCGAAAATGTTGTTTAGACAACTTGTGGTCAAAGAAAACTATTCCCATTTCAAAAAAGTCCAAAGTCAACGTACTTGAAGCATCTTTCACAATTTCATTCCAAGCACGCATCATCCCTTTCGACCAATAGATATCGTCAAAAAT
>JBBRGJ010000268.1:0-2990 GCA_038240835.1 Bacteroidales bacterium
AACAACGACATAATTGTGGCTAAACTGGAACCAGGTGAGATGAATTTATAGTATTTTTGGTTAGCCGGTGCCAGAAAATAGATAAATGAGATGGATGTAAACATCAGGGACATCACAATAAGCCACTTTCCGAGAATTAGCATGTTAATTCCAAAACTGCCTTTAAGAATATGATGCAAAACCATATAGTCGATGCTAAACTTACCTCCGATAATTAACGCTACAGCGGTAATTATTAAAACAGCCATTATTGCGACCAATAAGAGAGAAATCAATCGTTGTTTGACGGGTTTGCGGGTGTCAATTCCATGAAAAGAGTTGTTAAATGCTTTCGAAATCCCCATCACTCCATTGGAAGCAAAAAAGATAGCCGATAAAAAGGAGATGGATAACAAACTGCCTCGTTGCCGACTAATAATATCCGTAACAATAGGTCCTAAAACATCCCATGTAGCTTTGGGCACAATGTCTATCAAGGTGACAAGCAGTGTATTTTGAAAGTTTTCAATTGGAATGTAAGGAATAAATGTAAAGAAGCTAATAATCAATGGGAATAGCGCTAAAAAGAAGCTAAAAGACAATGCTGCTGAGCGTTGCGAAAGATCTCCTTTGAAAAGTCCTCTAATAAAAAATGCCAATACATAATAAATTGGAATACCACTAAAACCGGGAACAGAAATCACCTTTGAGATGGCAATCAAATGTTTGACAATTGGAATTTTCATCACAAACACCATGATTCGATCATTCATTGTTGGCTTTGGTGGCATTTTATCTCCTTTGTTAAACAACAGATTTTAAGCTTAAATCCAAACTTTTAATTTGGTGTGTTAACGACCCTGAAGAGATGTAATCAACGCCAGTATTTGCATACAATTTAATGGTTGAATGATTGATCATCCCCGATGCTTCTGTTTCAAACTTGCCTGCAATAAGATCCACGGCTGTTTTCATCAGCTCGGGTGAAAAATTATCAAGCATAATTCGATCTACCCCACCAACGCGTAAAATCTCTTCTACATCTTTAATCGAACGTGCTTCAATCTCAATTTTAAGATTTTTGCCTGTTTGTTTCAAGTAATCGTGGGTGCGAAGAATTGCTTTTTCAATTCCACCAGCAAAATCAATGTGGTTATCTTTCAGCATAATCATGTCATACAAACCCATGCGATGATTCTCGCCGCCCCCAATGCGCACAGCCCATTTTTCAATGACTCTTACCCCTGGAGTTGTCTTTCGAGTATCCAGCAATTTACAGGTTGAACTATCCATTATTTCCACCATTTGAAATGTGGAAGTAGCAATACCACTCATTCGCTGCATAAAATTCAACACAATGCGTTCGGCGGAAAGAATAGATCGAGATGAACCGGTGACGTAAAAAGCAACATCCCCAGGAACCACTTCAGCGCCATCAACCAGGAGTTGCTCAATATTTAAATTCTTGTCAATTTGATGAAATACCACTTTTGCTAACTCAATTCCTGCAATAATGCCTTTCTCTTTTACAAGTAATTTGGCTTTGCCTTGAGCATCGGCAGGAATACATGCCAGTGAAGTGTGGTCGCCATCGCCTAAATCTTCTTCGATGGCATTTTTGATTATTTTTTCGATTTCTGCTATCATCTATTTTTGTTCAAATTCAATATGTTGCACCAACTCTTTATTTCCCACTTTTTTGGTAACATAATAAACCCTGAAATTTTTATTATTGGTGGAAGAATAAGTTCCAATGGCAAAATTACTACTATTTGAAGAACTTCCTTCTTGGTTTATTACAAAAGATCTAACTTGATTTTTTGCAAAAAAGGAAGCAATGATCATTTGTGCTTGCGCTTTGCTGTATGTGCCAGCATTATCAGGAAGAACAACTTCTACACTATTATTTAAATATTGTGCTAATTCACTTGCACTTCCCCGCTTAATAGAGTTGTTGATATCTACATTATCCACTTTAGGGCTTACCGGAGAAAATGCAAAATCAGCATTGAAGGCAGAGCGAATAAGCAGCTGCACCAATGCGTAATCAGACGAAATTGTCCTATTTTTCTCAGGTGAAATAGGCTTAATCCCAAACGATGATGATATATTGCACATGGAAATAAGCACAACTAATAACGGAAAATATAATAATTTAATTTTCATAATACCCAATTTTTGATGTGAAAAGGTTTTAAAAATAGCAATTACCACACCAATATTTTTATTTCCTGCAAAAATACAACAATGTTTTATTAAATTGGAAAGTTAACACAAAAAATTGATGATGGTGAAGAAAAGAAAACACCATATTTTTGCTTTTTTGATATTAAAAAAGACAAAATATCAATAGGATTAATGCAGCTTTTTTTTACTGCACTCCTATTGTCACACTGAGACTTTATCCAAATTTTTTGGGAATAATACCGTATGCTAATATGTTTTAGTCCAATGAGAAAAATTAAATTCTGTAAATCATATTACGCATCGAGCATTAAACCATACTATATTTCAAATTATCCTTTGGATTAATTTGAAATGAAGTATTGGTATAAAGGGTTGATGACATTTGGAAATTCACTGATCTTTTGTGAATGAGAATAAACAGTTTTCCGTTTTTTTCAATACAGAAAACAACATTACTTCGAAAGTTTTTCTTTTTGATTATTACTTTTGGCTTGACATCCCGCCTTGCGGGATAAACTCCAGTAACTGCTTTCAAGTCCCGTAGGGACGTAATGTCGGTAAAAAAAAAAAACTAAAATTATAAATAAGTGCCGTAGGTACGAAACCTAATAACTAAAAAAGGAAAACCACTTTACTTCGAAGAATTTTCTTTTTTAGTGTCACTTTTGTCTTGATACAAAAGTAACCAAAAAATCAAGACTTCGCCAAAAAAGCTAAAAAAGAGGTGGTTTTACGGCGCGAGCCAAGCTATAAAATTTACGGAGGTAATTTAATTCACATAACGGATGTTTCCGACTTGGATCTATTTACTTCAACGCACCCGC
>JBBRGJ010000269.1:0-2972 GCA_038240835.1 Bacteroidales bacterium
GAGTCTCGCTTCGCGCTTGGACTCGCTTCGCGCATCGTCGCATCGCGGTCACTTGTCACTCGTTACTCGTCACTTCCCTTCTTCTTCTTCCTCGAAAAAAATTAACCAATTATTTAACCTGTTATTTGCCGTAAACGATTACCTTTGTCTAAGATTATAATTTAAAAAAATATGATAGAATCTATTTTAGAAAAAACTAATTTCACCAAAGAAGATTTGATTGTTTTATTGCAATCAACGGGTGATGATCGGACAAAGCTTTTTAATAAAGCGGCTGAAATTAGAGATAAATATATTGGCAAAAAAGTCTATTTTAGAGGTCTGATTGAGCTTTCAAATCGTTGCTCCAAAAATTGTTTATATTGTGGAATTCGATCTGGAAATAACAATACTGTTCGATACAATGTGTTAAAAGAAGAGGTGATTGAGTGCGCTCAATATGCTTATAAAGAGCGATATGGCTCTATTGTGATTCAATCTGGTGAGCGCTCCGACAAAAAATTTGTTGATGAGATTGAAGAGATGTTGCACGATATCAAAAAGTTAAGCAACGGCGAACTTGGAGTTACATTGTCGTTGGGTGAGCAAACGGAAGAGACTTACCAAAGATGGTACAATGCAGGCGGACATCGTTATTTGTTGCGCATCGAAGCTTCCAACGAAGATTTGTATCACAAAATTCACCCAGTTGATAAAGTTCATGATTATAAAGATCGTTTGAATTGTTTAACGTTGTTGAAAAAAGTGGGTTACCAAGTCGGAACGGGAGTGATGATTGGGTTGCCTTTTCAAACGTTGGGAGATTTAGCGGACGATTTATTGTTTTTCAAAGATATTGACATCGATATGTGTGGAATGGGACCATTTATTGAACACGAGGACACTCCATTGTATCAATACAAAGATATTTTGCTTCCCCCATCGGAACGTTTTGATTTATCGCTAAAAATGGTAGCTATTTTACGAATCATGATGAAAGATGTCAACATTGCAGCCACTACTGCTATGCAAACACTCGATGCTGCAGGACGTGAAAAAGCAATTCGAGTGGGTGCAAACATCATTATGCCAAATCTAACGCCCGTAAAATATCGCGAAAACTATCTGTTGTACAAAGACAAACCTTGCCTCGATGAAGAAGCGTGGGAATGCAGAACTTGTCTCGTAGCTCGCATTAAAGTCGCTGGTGGCGAAATTGGTTACGGCGAGTGGGGAGATTCTAAACACTTTGGGAAAAGGGAGCAGAAGTAAGAAGAAGGGATGTGAAAAGAAGAAAGAATACAGAAATAAGAATTAAGAAGTCTTATTTCTACCTAGTATGCTGGTAGATAAATGCCCTTCGTGGCCAAAAAAAACTTCGTGCCTTTGTGCCTTCGTGGCCAAAAAAAATCATTGTGTTAAATCAAAAGTAACACCCAAAGATGATAAAAAATATTATCTTTGTCCAATGCTAAAAACGAAGCCGTAATATGGAATATAGAGAAAGAAAAAGTGGAATTCTTCTTCATCCAACATCGCTGCCCGGAAAATATGGGATTGGAACTTTAGGTGCTAATGCTTTCGAGTTTGTCGATTTCCTTCAACAATCTAAATTCAAAATTTGGCAAATATTGCCTCTGAATGAAACTGGGTTTGGGAACTCTCCCTATCAATGTTATTCCACCATTGCCGGTAATCCGCTGTTGATCGATCTGGACCTTTTACAACAAGATGGATTTTTATCCTCGGAAGATTTGAAAATTCACGCAAACTTATTTAACGATTCCTCCGAAGTCGATTTTGACTTAGTTGTAAAACATAAAATGCCTCTTTTACGCTCTATATATAACGTTTTCAGACTCAATGCATCGGCTTTTGACGACTATATCGAGTTTTGTAATTATCATCAGCAATGGCTCAATGATTATGCTCTTTTTATGGCCATCAAAGAGTATCATGGTGGCAAGCCATTGATTGAATGGGAGTTGCCTTTGCGACTAAGACACGAAGAGGCAATTGATGCGATGTATGATAAGTTGATATTAGAGGTGAGTTTTCAAAAATTTATTCAGTATATTTTCTTTCGCCAATGGATGAAACTGAAAAAATATGCCAACGATCGAGGCATTGAAATTATGGGAGATATTCCAATTTACGTCTCTATGGATAGTGTTGATGTCTGGGTAAATCCTCAATTTTTTGAAGTTGACGAAGAGTTAAATCCTCTTCAAGTGGCTGGAGTTCCTCCCGATTATTTCTCAGAAACTGGCCAACTGTGGGGTAATCCCGTATACCGTTGGGATGCACTGGAAGCAGATAGTTTTCATTGGTGGCACAGACGGTTCAAAGGTGCTTTTATCATGTTCGACCGTGTTCGTATCGACCATTTTAGAGGTTTTTCACAATTCTGGTCAATTCCTGCCGGCGATAAAACTGCCGTAAATGGTCGTTGGGTAGATGCTCTTGGACATGACTTGTTCTCATCGGTCTGCGATCATTATGGTAATTTAAAAATTGTGGCAGAAGATTTAGGACTCATCACTCCCGATGTGGAACACCTGCGTATTCGATTTGGATATCCAGGAATGAAAATATTACAATTCGCCTTCGATTCGTCGGAATGCAACTGCTACCTTCCTCATACTTACGATTATAACTGTGTGGTTTACACTGGAACGCACGATAACAATACCACTTTAGGATGGATGCACGAGGCTTCTGAATCAGATTTGCTCAAAGCAACTCAATATTTGCACTGCACTCCCAACACCTTTGTCTCATCTCTTATTCGGACGGCTTTGGCCTCTGTAGCCGATATCGCCATTATTCCGATGCAAGATATATTAGAACTCGACGAAACTGCTCGCATGAACATCCCCGGAACAGTAGGTGGTAACAATTGGAAATGGAAAATGACAAACAATCAACTCAAAAGCATAAAAACAGAAGAGTTTTCGCTGATGAATCAGTTGTTTAATCGGTAGTGCTTTTTT
>JBBRGJ010000270.1:0-2938 GCA_038240835.1 Bacteroidales bacterium
GCCTCATTCGTTTTCGCAACTCTTTTCTTCCCAAGTTCGCCAGTGTCGTCAATTCCTGCGGTATCGACTAAAACGACCGGTCCCACTCCAAAAATTTCAATGGATTTTTTTACAACATCGGTGGTTGTTCCTGCAATATCAGACACAATGGCTGTATCCTGACCAGATAATGCGTTTATCAATGAGCTTTTTCCATTATTCCGTCTTCCAAAAATACCGATGTGAGGTTTGTTGTCTCTGCCTTTAGTGTTCATTTTGTGTGTGTTAAAAATTGAATTTAGCGCCAAATTTGACTTCTGTCTGATGGATCGATTTGCTTTTGCTTTCACCTAATACAGGTAGGCGGATATAACTGTAATCTAGTTTGCCATATAATCCCCATCTGCTGTTGATAAAATAGTTTATTCCAAATTCAAACCTAGATTGGTGGCCAAACAAACTACCTTTTATTCCGTCAAAATAGTATTGGTTTAATAACAGTCCATATCCTAAAAATGGGACAAAATTCGAATCTTTAGATAGTTCATGAGAAACTGCCCAGCCGTAATTTAATTGCCTCGAAATTTCTCTGTTCTTGTTGTCAACGATAAAGCTATAACCCAGTGGGATGGAGATAAATGATCGGCGTTTCTTTCCTTTCAGTCCGCCAACTTGCCAGCCATAATCAATCATAACTCCAAAACCGCTTCCGGCAAGGGTGTCGGGGGTGGCACGGAGATTTATTTTTGGTCCAATTTCTAAGGAGATAAACTTATTTGCTCTGTCCGAAGAGTCTATATCGTTTTGCGCTGATAACGACATCCAAGAGAATAATATTACGGATGTGAGGAGAATGGATTTTAAGATATTCATCATAGTTGAATTTTTGAAGCAGTTAATTTGTTTTTTCGATTATTTCAACAAAAACAAAAGAAGGTTGTTCGATTATTTTAAGAAATTTACAGGTCAATAATCATTAGAAAAGAACTGTTTTGAACTGTTCGAAGTTCGATATTTTTGTTTATTGCAATCAGTTTTGCACAAAGATAAATAAATCATCTAGATATAATGCTCTCTTTGTTCCAATATATTGGATATAAATAGCGGGAGGAAGGTTTTTTGTAAATGTTTTAAAATGTGTAATGATAGATGTTTTTTCCAAAATCTAATCTTTGGTCTTAATCTCCTTCAGTTCAATAGAGAAGTGCAACTCCATTTTAAGAATCAATGGGTTGTTGATGTCGTTCAAGATCCAATATTTAAAAGCATTTGAGTCGTTGGTGATGCAATAAAAAGATGAAAGAGATTGCTCTTCTTTGTCTATAACAACTGGGTAGTTTTGAATTTCAATAAATTGAAGGGTTTTCATGTTCATATCACCAGAGTTTGTCGAAATGATGCTTTTTTTGCGTTTTTTTAGATTATTCCACACTTTTTTGCTTACCCATACAGTGGTTTGTTTGTCTAAAACAACTTCGTTGCTTTGAAAATAGTTGTATTGAGCAATTGCACTTTTCAAAGCCTCTTTTGTAATGGTTATCTTTCCTGAAGTTTTTGTTTTATTACTCATTTTGAATGTAAAAACAATTGCTGGGCTAACTTCTTCAATGTTGATTGTAAAATCATATTTTTGATTTTGATTCTCAACTTCGTAAATTAGTGTAGTTCCTCCTTTGAGAATAGATTCATGGGTTTGCGAAAAAATTGGGGAAATTGAGACAATGATGAGAGTAAAAATGATTATAATCTTTATTGCTGTTTTCATCGTTCTTGATATTTATTTGAACAAAGATAATAAAATATTTACAATAATGCACGTCTGGTAAAATTATTTTAGATTGTAACATGCTTACATTCATGATTGATTGTGCGAACATTAGTTTATGTGATAATTTTAACAAATCAGGGAATTGCGCCTATTTGTTCAGATTTAGGTGTGTCTTCAGATTTTTTTTTCTGTAATTTCATTGACACCAGAACTCACAATGTCAAATTCAGATATTTGAAGATAGAGTTTAAATGGGACTGGACTTATTCGAAGTTCATGCGTTTATTCCTAATCTTTTTAATATCGCTGCGTCTCGATTTGGCCGTTAGTCGTTTTTGAATTGAAGCAAAACTCCTTTTAGTTTTAACTCTTTTTTTCTGTTTTTTGGTCCATCTCTCTAATAGTTTAAAAAATTTCTCGATACAAATTTCTTTGTTTTCTAGTTGAGACCTTGTTTCTTGTGAGGTGATGATTAACTCCAGTTCATTATTTGTAAACGATTGCGCATGCGATATAATCATCTCTTTCTCCTCGACGGATAGTTTTTTGCTATCGTTAATGTTGAATCTCAATTCAGCTTTTGTATTTACTTTGTTGACGTTTTGACCGCCAGCGCCTCCACTTCTGCTGAAATTAAACGACACTTCCGAAAGAATATTCCTTTCAATTAATTCTAATCTATCCATAGTGGCACAAAATTATAAGATTTTTTAATGCAAATTGTTTTTTTAATTTTTTTTTATACAGATTCTATTTTGTCGAACTCATGTGGTTCTATTGGTCTATAAGGCTATGGATTTGATTTGACTAAATCTGTTTTATTTTATTTATACATTATATATATAGGGAGTATATTAAAGATCACTTCTTTAGATGCAATTTTGTGCTATTTTTCGAATAAATTAGCTAATAAAAGTTAAATTTATGATTATTTTTTAATGTTATGTTCTGATATATAAGTAGTTGGCGTTGTTAACACAAACTATTTGATATTTTTTCCTTTAAATAGTTTGGTATTTAATTTTTTTAGTTTAATTTTGCACTCCCAAACGGTAAGTTTGGGGAAGTTCATTGAGGCGATGTGATACAATTTTCCAGACAAGTTTTTTTGGTTTTGAAAAATAAATAAAAAAAGATTTGGTAGTTTAAAAAAAAGTATTACCTTTGCACTCCCAAACGGTCAGCGATGGT
>JBBRGJ010000271.1:0-2938 GCA_038240835.1 Bacteroidales bacterium
TTGCGATCTCCCGTTCAACATTATGAAACAAAAATTTACTTATAAAGTATTAGAAATGAAAGTAATCAAAGGGCTCTTCCCGAAGGGAATTTAGTTCAACACCGGCTAGCCAAGCCACCTGCCCGACAGCGTTCCGCAGTCCGACAGGTTACCGCAGTGCGGTGTCGGCTAGCCTTGGTCGTTAGGTAGCATAGTAAAAATAAAAAGATTTCTCTCATGACATGAACAAATGGACAAAACAAAATACTCCAAACAATGATAACAATCAGGCAAGTAAAGAATAAAGATTTAGAACAGGTTACAAAAATCGAAAAAGAATGTTTTCCTGAACCGAACTATCAATACTTTTTTTTCAAGCAATTAAATGACCTTCCTCTTGAAACTTTAATTGTAGCTGAACATGACAGTGGCGAACTGGCTGGCTTTTGTTTTGCATTAAAAAGTGATATTGAAAAACAAACAGCTTGGATTTTGACAATTGATGTTTCGCCAAAATATCAAAATCAAAAAATAGGACGACAATTAACTCAAGCAATAATTATTAAATTATTTGGGGCAGGAATAAGTGTCATAAAATTAACGGTTAAAATTGGCAATGAAAATGCAATTAAATTATACAATGCTTTTGGATTCAAAATTTGTGAAATACAAGACAATTATTTTAAAGACGATGAAAAAAGATATATTATGTCATTAGAAAATAATCAAGACAAAAAAGAAGATTTAAATCCCGAATTGTTAATGGGAGAAGTGGGAATTAGTATTGCATTTGTAAATGTACTATTTGGCATTAGTACCGTTGTTATTTCTGTTGTTAGTTCCTCTGATGGGGCCAAAGCAAATCCAGAGAAATTTTATATTCCTTTAATTTATCTTTTTATGATTTTGTTTTCCTCCTTATATGCCTCTATTTTTTATGCAAATTCAACGGGAGTTATATCTCGCCTCAAAAAACTCAATTCTGTTTCTAAACCAATAATATATGGGAATATTCTTTCAGAATTTTTCGGATTGTTTCCGCTAACAGTAGCCATTCCACTTCTTGTTTATGCTTTTTCAAATAATATTTTTTTTTCATACATTATCCTATCTATTGACCTTTTAGCTTTTGGACTTTACCATATAAGTAAGTTTAATATTCTTTCAAGATATTTCAAGAGCAAAATTGCTTTTACTTCAATTTTAATCTTTTTTTTCTTGCTGACTATTTTTCAATTAATTTCTGAAATAAATAACTGGGCTTATATCAAGTATATAACTACAAGTATAATCTTAATATATCTAGTAACACTTTTTACAATAGGTATTAAAAAGGACGAGAATTAATGCAAGATAAAATTTTTACGAACTGTCCGCTTTTACTGCATAAACAGACGAAGCAGTATCGAAAACAGACTATTCGACATGAAAATAGATGATTTGAAAAAAATGGAATTACCGTTTAAGATTGAGTTAATACCGACAAATTTTGTGAAAACGAACAAATTACGACTAAACATAGAACGAAAATTACGACTTGAGTGATCAAACTACGAACGGTCCCAGTTCTCCGTAGCCTATAAATCTCATCTTTGTTCGGTTTTCAATCCGTTCTTAAAATACTAACTCTTCAAAAGTAATCGAAATAGAAGTATTGAATTAGATAGAAGGGGACTTTTTTTTGGTAACGATACGATTAAAAAGAATATTGGATTAAAAATACCGAAGAATACAAAAAACTGGGATTGTAAATCACGAGTGACAGTACGAAGTTTTGAACAATTAAGAAGTTAGGAACATTTATACAGCTAAGGGAACAAAATATTAACTTTGAAATCAAAAAATATGACAAACAATAAATCAACTTCATCAGCAACGACATTCCGAATGGAAACAGCAGTTGCAATTAACATCAAAGCATCGGCAGACATAATAATGGCTTTGTTGACTAATGGTTCTGACTTTACAAAGTGGAACTCAACAGTTATTTCAATTGAAGGGCAAATTAAACAAGGTGAAAAAATTAAACTTGTTTCAAAACTCGACCCCAAAAGAACATTCAATCTTAAAGTTTCTGAGTTAACGCCAACTTCAATGGTTTGGCAAGACGGATTTGCTCCAATGTTTTCAGGTGTTAGAACCTTTTCATTGACAACTAAATCGGACGGGACAACCGACTTTTCTATGGTTGAAGTTTTCAAAGGAATTATGCTTCCTATGATTAAAGGTTCATTGCCCGAATTCAAACCCAACTTTGACCAATATGCTTTGGACTTAAAAACAGCAGCAGAAAAACAATAACATTAACACCCCTGTTCTCCGTAGCCTATTAATCTCATCTTTGTTCGGCATAGCGTATTTCGCTATGTCGAAGTTAAAAGGAAGTCTTACCGATCGAAGATACCGATAAGTCGCTATCTTTGATCGGCATATTCCACAAAACGTCCATATTCAGATAGAATATGGAAATCATAGCTTTCCTTTCCCGACACATACCCTCGCTGCCGCACGATACAATCATGCGGCAACAGTTACAGGGGAGTTTATTTACAAATGCAATAAAAAAAGAAGAAAATATTGCTACTTGAACCAAATTTCGTATTTTTGGGACAAATAAGAAAGATATGGGACAAAATACAGCACAAACGAGACTTGATAGCAGCACTCAAAAAATCTCTCACCACATTTGCCACCATTACCCATATACCAAACACAAAAAACACCGAATCTGATTAATCTCAAATTCGGTGTTTTTATTATAATGAAAGTATTTTCTATATCCAACGTACGTAGCAGAAGTCCTGACGGTGAGGTAAATCCTCATTTTTAGGGAACATTCTGAATGCGTATTTGAATGAGCCGGCTAAGTCCATTTGGTAGTTTAAACTAAAATGTAAAACAGTTCCTTCAGTTTTAACCAGTTCCAATTCTTTTACTGTGTAAAGAGAATCTTTCAGCT
>JBBRGJ010000272.1:0-2863 GCA_038240835.1 Bacteroidales bacterium
GTTGTTTTCCATGGAATGACGGTGGTGGCGGAAAGGGTGAACACTTCAACTGGTGTTACTGGCATCAATATTTTGTAAGTGTTTATGCTTGCCAACGTATTGGTTGGTGGGATAAAGACAGCTTATTAACCAATGTTGCCATTCGTGACAAAAGATCGCATGAGATTTTTTATAATTTTCTGGGAAGATGGAGGGCACCAGCAGGCAATGCTCCCGATTCAATTTATGATCCGCATGGTAAAGTTCATTTTAACACCATGTATGTTGACAAATATTACCGTGAGAAAAATCCGCCAAATGCCAATATGCCACTCATTCGTTACGCGGAAATATTGCTAAGCAGGTCAATTTTACGTTTCCGGGCTGGCAATAAACAAGGAGCTGCTGACGATTTGAATATTGTCCGAAAACGTGCATTTGATGCAAAAGTAGCTGGTGTAGATTATGAATCATCACCCGATTTTTTAATAGCGGCCAATATTACAGAAGAAATTATTCATTGTGAGCGCATTAAAGAACTTACAGGAGAAGTAGAATGGATTCCATATTTGCAAGCTTTAAGATTACCAATTACCAAAGGTGACCGTACTCCTGACATGAATATCCAGGCAGGAATGGAAACTGTGAATGCTCCATATACCGGATTTTTCAGTAAAATTGATCCACTGGAATTACAATTTTTCAGAAAGACTGAATAAGAAAATTATATTTTGTTTGATTCATTTGGAACAGAGGGGGATTGCTCTCTGTTATCCAAATGGAGTTTTCAATCTCAAACTGATTTCATTCGGAAAATCATTGATTTCTCCCAGAAATCTAAATGGTATTTAGCCCTGTCATTTATTACTGTGTTTCGGATATCATTTGTCGCGGAACAAGTTGTGATTATTCAAAATTGATATTAATTCGTTAGATTATCCACCAATAAGATAATTATTATTTTTAATGTTTAACTTAATACATTTGTTATGAAATTTAATTTACTTAAAACAAAACTTACCATAGTAGTGACTATGGTTATGGCATTAGGATTTAATGCTTTTAGTCAGGACCCAATTATTCTTCCGCTCATAGAAGATACTTATGTGGCTGAAAAATTCCCAAATGATGTTCTTAATGCAGAAGGTGATTATGGTGTAGCTTTGGATGAAACCAATTCAGATACAAGAGAAACCTATTTGAAATTTGACATTTCAGGACTCACAGGAGTAGGTAAAGTTACTTCAGTGGATCTAAATATTATGTCAGCACAAAAAACTGATGCTGGTTGGGTAGGTATTCCCGATTTGTTTGTAAATGTTTTTGGCTGTGAAGAAATTTGGTCTGAAACAGAGCTGACTTGGGCTAGTAAACCTGAGACAGGAATTGTAGTTCTGGCCGAAGCCAATATTCAGGGCTACATGGAAAATGGTTATTCATTTACCGGAGTTGGTGACGAAAAGACTCTACTTGCCAAATATATCAATGACGCATTGGCAAAAGGAAAGACGACTATCACTTTTGTTTTTAAGGGTAAAGACGAAACTCCAGCCTCAAGAATTTGGATTTCTCCAGTGACATGGAAACCCGCAAAATGTACTGTCGTAATGGAAGTTGAGGCTTATGTTGATAAAATTGTTGTATCCGGAACTGGTAATGCTAACTCAATTACAACCAATAACGGAACACTTCAAATGATTGCAACAGTCACTCCCGCCGAAGCTCCACAACAAGTTAAATGGGTTCTTGAAAATAGTACCGGATCGGCATCAATTAGTTCAACAGGGCTAATAACTGCAAAAACAAACGGTACAGTAACTGTTAAAGCTACTTCAACTGATGGAAGCAATCTTGATGGAAAAGCAACAATTACAATTAGTGGCCAAACGATTGACAAAGATAAAGTTTGGAATGCCTTTAACCTTTTGAAAAACTGGAACTTTACTGAAGGAGATAACATGCTTGCGGATTGGGCCAATTATGTTGAAACTGGTTCCGCTCCTGAAGTTCGAGACGGAGTTGTTTATATGGCTTCAACTAAAGATGCCGGTGGTCAGCAATGGAAATATCAGTTCGACCAAAACAAATTAAGCGCTGAGGCTAATGTGCCATATATATTATCGTTCAAATCGTGGGCTGAAGGCGACAGACCTTGTACAGTAGATTTTGAAGATACCGGTGCAAATAATTACAACCGTTATGGCGCAACACCAGATGCGGAATCGATGAATACAACTAGTGCATCTGGCCGTTCTGAATGGATTTACCAATTGAGTACTTTACCAACCTGGTTTACCTTCCATGTAACATTCGATCAAATGGTAGCAACTACCGATCAAAAGCTTACATTTCACCTAGCAATGTCTGATCAGCCAGTATATTTAGATAGCGTGCTTTTAGTGAAAGCAAGCGAATATGCAATTATTACATCAGCACCAAAATCATTGTCAAACTCAATGAAAGTTTATCCAAATCCTGTAAATTCCGGTTCTAAATTAAATGTTAGCCTGACCAGCGTAAATGCAAAAGTTGCAATCTACAACACCTTAGGCCAGAAAATGATGGAAAAAGTTGCCACCGGAAATATAGCAAAATTCGACGTTTCCAGCTTAAGCAAAGGAATGTATATCGTTAAATTGGACGATGGAACAAGTCAGAAGTTTCTGAAACAATAATTATTAAACTAATTTAGCATTACGAAGGCCTTGCAGCATTGTAAGGTCTTCGTTTTAAATGGATCATGATTCAATGCAATGAGGTTAATTCATTGTCGTTACTAACCAATAAATGAAATTTAAAATGAAACAATTGTACATTACCAAGTATTTTAGTTTACTGTTTTTATTATTTCTTTTTGCCACAAAACTAGCAGTGGCAACCGACT
>JBBRGJ010000273.1:0-2834 GCA_038240835.1 Bacteroidales bacterium
TAGAGTTTATATAAGTTAGAATGTTATGAAGATAATAGAACGCTGATTTTCGCTGATTTAGCGGATTTTAAAACGGATTAGAATTTCGACAAGTCGAAATGATTAAGAGTTTGTTCTTAAATCTTCCCCGATTTTTCGGGGATATATCCGTTTTGAATCCGTTTTTGAAATTTAAATCAGCGAATATCCGCTCAATCTGCTTAATCCGTGTTGCTATTCTTTTTTCTTAAAATATAAAGTTCAATTTATCAGACACATATAACTTGTATAATGACTAATAAAGTTTAGTTTTTTATTAAAAGTCCCCCAAGTTCGGAATGTAAAGTGCTCCAATTAAGATTTGAGATTTTAAATTTGGGATTTGGGATTTGAAATCTTGCTTTGGTCTATAAACTACACTTTTAACTTCCGTTTACTCGTTTACTTGTCTACTCGTCTACAATTCACCCCTCCTCACTCCACTAACTCAATACTCCGGACCTCGTATCTGCTTGAATCTAAACTTCATTTTTCCTAACTGACTCACAAATAGCCCTGAAACAACAATAAGGATTCCAAATATTTTCAACCAAGTAAGGCTTTCGTCGAGAAACCACCACGCAAAAATAGCGGTAAAAACAGGGATTAAATTTACAAATACATTCGTTTTAGCTACACCAATTTTCCTGACAACTCCTGCGAACAAGACAAAGGCAATAACGGACGCAAAAACTGCCAACATAAATAACGCACCAAGAGCCTGAGAGCTCACATGAATAGTATGAATACTGCTGAAATCAGTTATAAAGAATGTCGGGATAAAGAAACCCAGACCGATAAAACTCTGATAGAGAATCACATTGATAGTAGAATAGTAAGTTGGGATTTTGCGGAGAGTAGTAGTATAACAAATAGCAGAAAACACAGCTAAAAACAACAAAGCAACGCCCATAGGATTGCTAATAAAGCCGCCTACAGGCTCATAAATTACTAAAAACACACCCATCAGAGAAACCAATATTCCTACAATATTCATCCAACCAATTTTTTCTCGTAGTAAAAAATAAGCCAATATGGGTGCAAACAATGGAATGGTCGAAACAATTACTGACGCAAGTGTTGATTCTACCATTGTCAGGCCATAAGTCTCGCCAATATAATACATAAAAGGCTCAAAAAATGCCAGTAACACAAACCATTTCAAATCTTCCTTCCGTATTTTCTGAAATTTACCTGCGAACTTCGAGATTACAAAAAGTAAAATTGTAGCAATAATCAACCGAAGCGAAACTAGTGTGACAGGTGGAAATGATTCTATGGCAACCCGCGTCCAAATAAACGAAACGGACCAGAAAATCATCGAAAACACGATAGCAATGTATATTTTTATATTGGGCATTGGGGAAAATAAGTTAATGAAGTTAGGGAAGTTATTGATAAGAAGTGAGATATAAAAGGCACAGGCAGAGGCATAGGCAAAGGCTTAGGCAAAAAAGATAAAAGGAAAAGACACATATTAATTTACCAATGCAACAATATTGCGAATTAGATGATTGATAATTCTTTCAAATTCCAAACTCTTTAAATTTCAAATTGAGTAAGTCGATGGTACATTCCAGTTTATCCCTCCAAGTACCGAATTTTCTCAATCTTTCAATTTCCAAATTTCAAATCCCAAACTCTTCAAACGCTAAACGCTAAACGCTAAACACTAAACGCCAAACTCTTTAATTCTTTCTTTAATATCTCCCCAAACCTCTTCCGACATTTTTGCACCCAGTACTTCCACTACATTCCCTGAAACCAACGAACCAATTTTACCACAAACCTCCAAAGAATAATTATTGGCTAATCCGAAAAGGAATCCGGCAGCATACAAGTCGCCTGCACCAGTGGTATCGATACAATTAGACAATCGAGGTTTAATCTGCACTTGCACATTACCCGATTTAATATAAGAACCATCTTTTCCTACCTTTACAACTGCAATTTCGCAAAGTTCAGCAATAATATCAAGTGCTTCCAAAGGTTCTTTGCCTGTAAATGCACGAGCTTCTTCTTCGTTGGCAAAAACAATATCAACATATTTTTTTACTATCTCTTGCAAAAATTCAAGATTAGCCTCCACTACATTATAACTCGCCAGATCTATCGACACCTTTAATCCGGCTTCTTTCGCCATTTTCACAGCAGTACGAATCAAATCGTGGTTTTGTACCAAATATCCTTCGATGTGAAAAATATCATATCCTTGGAACATGTCAGATGATAAATCGGCAGCTCCCAACTCACTGGCTGCTCCTAAAAAAGTACAAAGAGTACGCTCACCATCTTTCGACACCAAAACAGTACACTGCCCCGAAGCCGTTACGCTATATTGTAAATGTGGAGTTACGCCATTCCCATGGGTATCGTTCATAAAGAAACTACCCACCGCATCTTGCCCAATTTTACCTATAAAACCAGCTGCAATGCCAAGTCTTGTAATTCCATTGATGGTATTCGATGCCGATCCACCAGTTGCCATCTTGGGAATAATAGTCGATAAAATATCAGTAATTTCCTTCGATTTATAGGCGTCAACCAATTGCATACTTCCTTTTGGCAAATTAAGTTCCAATAAAACAATATCATTTTCAATCTGTAACAAAATATCTGTCAGGGCATTACCCATTCCTAAAACTTTTTTCATAAATATATTCTATAATTTTTGTACAAAGATATTGCATATTTCAGGAAAAGCAATTACTTTTGCAACGCATTTGACAAAAAAAATGCAATTAAATTCTTCCTTAGCTCAGTTGGTTAGAGCATCTGACTGTTAATCAGAGGGTCCTTGGTTCAAGTCCAAGAGG
>JBBRGJ010000274.1:0-2826 GCA_038240835.1 Bacteroidales bacterium
CTACTCATAAACATCTGAATTCTTTTTCGTAATTTTGACCAAAATTTATAACCTATGAACAACGAAGATTTATTTAAAAAAATAATCTCCCATGCCAAAGAGTATGGTTTTATCTTTCCTTCCAGCGAAATATATGATGGACTGAGTGCTGTGTACGATTATGGACAAAATGGAGTGGAACTTAAGAAAAACATCCGTGAATACTGGTGGAAAGCGATGGTTCAATATCACGAAAATATTGTTGGAATTGATACTGCCATTTTTATGCATCCTACTATATGGAAAGCTTCGGGTCACGTAGATGCTTTTAGCGATCCATTGATTGATAATAAAGATTCTAAAAAAAGATATCGCGCCGATGTGTTGTTGGAAGACCACATTGCCAAAATTGAAGACAAAATCACCAAAGAAGTTGAGAAAGCTGCCAAACGATTTGGAGAAACTTTCGATGCTAAAATGTTCTGCGAAACGAATCCTCGGGTAGTCGAAAATCAGAAAAAAATGGATGATATTCGTACTCGTATGACTGAATATTTCACCAACGAAGACTTTGTTGCAGTGAAAGCATTGATTGAAGAGTTGGCTATTGTTTGTCCTGTTTCTGGATCGCGCAACTGGACAGATGTTCGTCAATTTAACTTGATGTTTAACACCCAAATGGGTTCTATGGCCGAAGGTGCTGACACCATTTATCTTCGCCCAGAAACCGCTCAAGGGATTTTTGTAAACTTTTTGAATGTCATGAAAAGCAGTCGTTTGAAACTGCCTTTTGGTATTGCTCAAACTGGAAAAGCATTTCGTAATGAGATTGTTGCCCGTCAGTTTATCTTCCGCATGCGTGAATTTGAACAGATGGAAATGCAGTTTTTTGTCAAACCTGGCGAAGAGATGAAATGGTTTAACTACTGGAAAGCAGAACGCATTAAGTGGCACGAATCGTTGGGGACTAATCCTGCAAAATACCGTTTTCATGACCACGAAAAATTGGCTCACTATGCAAATGCAGCCACGGACATAGAATTTGAATTCCCATTTGGATTTAAAGAGTTGGAAGGTATTCATTCTCGCACCGATTTTGATTTAAATGCACATCAACAGTTTTCAGGTAAAAAATTACAATTTTTCGACCCAGAAACCAACGAAAGTTATGTTCCATACGTAGTGGAAACATCCATCGGATTAGACCGTATGTTCTTAGCATTGTATAGCAGCGCTTACAACGAAGAGACGTTGGAAGATGGATCAATTAGAACGGTATTGAATTTACCTCCAGTGCTTTCTCCATACAAAATAGCTATTTTGCCGTTGGTGAAAAAAGATGGCATGCCCGAAAAGGCAAAGGAAATTATGGACGAGTTAAAACTTGAATTTAATTGCCAATACGACGACAAAGATGCCATTGGTCGCAGATACCGTCGCCAAGATGCTATCGGAACTCCTTATTGCGTTACAGTGGATACACAAACATTGGAAGACAATACGGTTACCATCCGCGACCGCGATACGATGGCACAAGACCGTGTAAACATCTCCGATTTGTACCAAATTGTTGCAAAAAGATTGAAAGCCAATCAATATAAACCGACTAAAATGTAAATCCGTATTTGACAGAAAACGTCATCTGTTTCCCCGCCTGCCTATATATAAGCATTGGCATACAAGTGGCGGGCAGGGTTCTTTTTTACATTAAAAATGCATCACATCTAGCATTTTCTATCAAATACCAGTTTTATTCATATTAAAAAGAGGCTTTCATTTTTGAGAGCCTCTTTTGTTAGATTAAGGTCTCAAAAAAACAATATCCATCATCGAACTGACGGAAATCATATAATTTCCGTCAGTTGGAGTAATCGAGCCATTAAAAAACAGGTTTTTTTACACTCTTTCCGTTCGAGACCCTCAGTGGAGGGTAACTACCAATGACAGAATTAGAAACTACTTCTTATTTTTCTACTTTTCTGGTCTTCCTGAGTTCATCGAAGGACTTCAAAAAGCACTTCCAAAAATGCTTTTTCTTTAATACTTCGATTAACTCAGTATGACGCTCGCTAAAATAGCCACAATGCGTATTCTAAGCCCCAAATGTAGTTGTTTTTCCACTGCCATCAACCCTTTTTCCCAATTTTCTATTGGATGAAGTCTCAGGATGAACACAGAAGAAGACTATTCTCAAATTATCAGAATAGATTGTGCTCAGAATGTCTGGAAAACAATCTGCCCGCAATTAAAAAAGGGTGATGCACAAAAATGCTGACGCAATAAATTGTGATAAAGATATTTTTTTCGTAATTTCGTCTCCAAAAACAATCAGAACATGCTTTTTAGCTCTCCAATATTTTTGTACCTTTTTCTGCCGATAGTTCTGTTGTTGGTCTATTTAAGTCCAAAGAAGGTTCGAAATTACACCCTCCTAGTCTCTAGTTTATTCTTTTATGCTTGGGGTGGCATCAGCTTTTTGATTTTATTGGTTGCTTCTGTGTTGATTAATTACACCTCCGGACTGCTTGTTTATTACTCAAAAACGGCTGTTCGCAAAAAAGTTTTTTTACTGATTGGGGTAGTGTTGAATCTGATTTTGTTGGTTTATTTTAAATATGCCAATTTTATTGTTGAAAACATAAATCTTCTGAGTCCAAACGCTCTTGAAGTTTCAAAAATCACGCTTCCAATTGGTATTTCTTTTTTCACATTCCAGGCAATGTCTTATTTGATAGATGTTTATCGTGACGAAACTCATATACAGAAGAATTTTGCCAAATTAATGCTATACATTTCTCTCTTTCCTCAGTTGATTGCAGGTCCCATTGTCAGGTACAAAGATGTGGC
>JBBRGJ010000275.1:0-2811 GCA_038240835.1 Bacteroidales bacterium
GAATATCCTCTTTTCATCGGAATATTTTAATAAATTGATTCTCAAAAACTAAAGGGCAGAAAAAAACAGAAGAGATGAATTTTAATTTTCTTACTGACTACTTTTCACTACTTTTGCCGAGTTAATTTCAAAACAATATTAATGAAACAAAAAAACAGTATTCAAAACTCAACGGTCTATTTTAGCCGTTGGTCAAGAAAAAACTTTGCAGTTTTTGGAAGTCTGGGAAAAACCATCAAAGTATGCAGCTTAGGTTTAAGTTGCGCACTTGTAGCGATTCCTGGGAAGACAAAAGCACAGCAAAAAGATTCTAACTCGGTAGAGAACCGAATGGATCTTCAAGAAATCGTGGTGACTGCCGAACGGACACCCTCGTTGTTAACGCAGACTGCAAAAATGGTGACCGTGTTCACGTCCGATGAGTTGGGGCGGCGACCTTTTGCGTCTCTCGATCAGGCTCTTAGAGCTAGTGGATCAGCAGATGTACGCCAGCGTGGCGGTCTCGGAGTTCAATCCGACATCAGCATTAGAGGCGGCAACCACGAACAAACCCTCGTCTTACTCAACGGAGTAAACTTTAACGACCCACAAACCGGGCACTTCAACCTCAACCTCCCCATCGACTTCAACTCCATCCAACGTATCGAAATTTTACATGGTTCTGCAGCTCGCTCTTTTGGTCCAAATGCCATGAGCGGAGTGGTGAACATGATGGTAACTCCCGAAAAAGGGAATTACGCAAAACTATTTGCCTCCGTCGGAGATTTTGGGTATTACAACTCCAGCGCAGTCGTAAATGTAAAAGTGGGCAAAACCCTCAATTATTTCTCATTAAACAGAAGCGCATCTAGCGGGTACATCAAAAACACCGATTTTTGGGGCAACAATGCTTATTATAATGGCGTTTGGAATCCAAAATTTGGAAAATTCGAATATCAAGCAGGCATCAACCAGCGGGAATATGGAGCAAACAGTTTCTATAGTCCAAAGTATCCGAATCAATTCGAAGCAAACAAGACAGCGCTTGGAAGTATTAAATTTGAAAGCAATACTAGAATAAAGTTTTCGCCAACGATTTATTTTCGCCAAAATAGCGATCGTTTCGAATTGTTTCGTGGATACAAAAATACTGAAAGCTGGTATTCGCAACATAATTACCACAAAACAAATACATTGGGAGCTTCGCTAAACGCATGGCACGATTGGAAATGGGGAAGAACTTCCATTGGAACCGAATACAGAAAAGAGGGAATTGCGAGCTCTGTATTGGGCGAAACTCTATCAACCCCCATCTACTTAGAAAATGAAAAGACAAAAAATGGAGATTCAATAAAATACACCAAAGGTCACATCCGAGAAGTGTACAATCTCTTTTTCGACCACTCACTCAGTTACAAAAAAGCAGCCCTTTCGATGGGAGTGATGGCCAGTTACAACACAGATTTACAAACCATGAACTATTTTCCAGGCATAGACCTCTCCTATTCATTCGTTAAAAATTGGCGAGTATACGGATCGGCAAACTCATCGATGCGCATGCCAACATACACCGACTTATATTACACCTCAGCCACTTTGGTGGGAAATACAAATCTAAAACCAGAGGAAGCTGTCTCGTATGAAACAGGTTTAAAATTCTTCTACCCATCCGTTTCGGGAAACATTACCGCTTTTCGCAGAGAAGGAAAAAACATGATTGATTGGATAAAATATCCAACAGATTTAAAATGGAGAAGTGAAAACTTAACATCTATTGTTTTTCAAGGAGTTGAAGCAAACATAACCCTAGATCCAAAAAAATGGAGTAAAAAATGTTCCTTTATCAATTCTTTATCCATGTCGTATGCTTTTTTGGAATCGTCTAAACGCAATCAGGATTTTTTATCCATTTATGTGTTAGATCAACTTAAGAATAAGTTTGTAGGCACCATCGATTTTGCCATTTGGAAAAACTTAGGTTGGTCCATCCAATCCAGTTACTTCGATCGATATGGCTCATATCAAGCTTATGAGAATGGTCTTGCTACACAAATGATAAAATTCAGCCCATTTTGGACCGTTGATAGTCGGTTGTATTGGAAAACAAAAAAGTTAAACATCTATGCTGAAGTAGCCAATGTTTTCAACGAAAAAATAGTAGATGTGGTAAATATCCCTCAACCAGAAAGATGGTTTAAAACGGGGATTTCTTACCGCTTTGATTGGAAATAAGAACCCTATTAATTTTAGAAAATGCCTGTTAGTGAACCGCTAACAGGCATTTTTTTTATGTGTAAAATTAAGTTCTCATAATGTCATGGTGAGATTTAATCCAATAATAAATTGGAAATAAAGGATTGATGACAGTGAGAAGATACATTGATATTCTAAACTTAACATATTGAAAATTAATGACTTAACGAATGTCATACTGAGTTAATCGAAGTATTAGAGAAAGAACTTTTTGGAAAGTGCTTATGAAGTCCTTCGATTAACTCAGGAAGACCAGAAAAGTAGAAAAATCAGAAGTAGTTTTTTCAATCTGTCATTGGTAGACTTCATCCAATAAATTGTGGAAATAAAGGGTTGATGACAGTAATGAGATTAATATAAAAAGTCGGTCACCCTGAGCCTAAAGCTTGTCCTGATTCGCCGCGGCGAACTCGAAGGGAATGGGCGGCTTTTTATAATACCTTAAATCCGCACAAAAGTTATCAACAAAAGCGGATAAAACATTGTGTATAAGTATTTTACACAATGTTTTTCCGCTTGAAAATTTCACCTAATTTAGTGCTACTAAACAAAAAAAAGTAGGATTAAAAATTTTCGGCA
>JBBRGJ010000276.1:0-2762 GCA_038240835.1 Bacteroidales bacterium
CTCCAAAAAAACATAATCCGAATGAACACAATCTTGGTCACTACTGCTTATTTACCACCCATCGATTACATAAAATCAATCATGGATGCAGATCAAACGATGATTGAGCATTGCGAAAACTATCAAAAGAGAAGCTATCGCACCCGTGCGATAATATTAGCAGCCAACGGATTGTTAAGCCTTTCAATTCCAGTAAACAAACAGATGGGCAACCACACTCCCATCGACAAAATCACCATCGACAACCACTCAAACTGGAACCACGATCATTGGCAAGCTATAAAATCTGCCTACAACAAATCGCCGTATTTTGAATATTACAGTTACCTGTTAGAGCCTTTTTATCAGCAAAAATGGGAAACATTGCTGCAACTTAATACGGAGTTACTTCAACTTATTTTGAAGATATTATCCATTAAAAAACCAATATTAGCCAGCAAAGAATTTCTTTCAAATCCCACAGAAATGGTTGATTTAAGGAATTTGCACCAAACCCATAAACAAGGAGAAACTCTCTACAATATCAAACCCTATCCACAAGTTTTTGATCACAAATTTGCTTTTGATGGAAAAATAAGCATTTTAGATCTTATTTTTAATCTTGGACCACAAGCAGTCATTTATTTGAAGGAATTAGAAATAGCTTAAATCCGCAAGAAAACATCAATAAGACGATGTTTATTTCAAAAAAGTGAATTACTTCATACTAAGAAGTTATTTCTTTTTAATAGAGAAAACCATTTTGCTCCGAAGATTTTTTTTTAGTGTCACTTTTGTCTTGATACACCTGAGCGAAGCGAACGCATGAGTTCCTTATATAATAAATACCTTTACGAATAAAAGTAACCAAAAAATCAAGACTTCGCCAAAAAAGCTAAAAAAGAGGTAATTTTCCGGCGCGAGCCAAGTTGTAGCAATTCTATTTATAAAACCTTCAAAGTTTTATAAATTAGAATGCTTAATGCTCGGTTCTGTTGTTATAAATTCATTTTTAAAGATATAAACAGCGAAACAGAAACGGCGCTATAAGGTTTACGTAGGTAATTTAAATCACATAACGGATGTTTCAGATTTGGATCTATTTACTTCAACGCACCCGCCTCGCTAATCCCCGAATATAAAGTTTCTAAATCGCATTTTGATCATTCTTGATATTCGAGGGCAGGCCGTAAAATCACCTCTTTTTCTTAACGCTTTTTTGACAAGGTCGGTCTGAGATAGCAATATTCATAAATTATTTTTCCACTAAAGTAAGTGAAATTCATGTTATATGTAAACATCTGTAATTTAGTGTATTAATTGCAATCTCAATAATTGGTTGCGGATTTAAGGTTTTTCAAGAAATTCCGTTTCATTTTTAAAACTTGTTCAAAATTACTTTTTAGACCGTTTCTTTTCAAAGAATTGTTTCAGAATTTCTGCACATTCAGTTTCTAAAACACCCGAAACTACGGTGGTTTTTGGATGTAAAAGGGTTGCATTTTGTCGACTAAATCCTCTTTTTAAATCGGGGGCGCCAAATACTATTTTGCTGATTTGAGTCCAAAAAGCTGCGCCACAGCACATTACACAAGGTTCGAGGGTGACGTAGAGTGTGCAGTTGGGCAAATATTTGCCTCCCAAATAATTGGTGGCTGCCGTAAATGCCTGCATCTCTGCGTGCGCCGTTACATCGTTGAGTTGTTCGGTGAGGTTGTGAGCGCGAGCAATGATGGTATTGTTGCTCACCACAATGGCACCCACCGGAACTTCGTCCTTGTCAAACGCTTTCTGAGCCTCTTTGAGCGCTTCTCGCATAAAATATTGATCGTCGAAAATCATTGTTTTTGTGTTAAATTAAAGTGCTAAGATAATTGATTTTTCAACATGTTGGATGCGTATGGATTTCAATTCGTTAATTGGGTGTGATTTCTCTTTTTATACAAGCAAAATCACAACGGTGAACCTTATTTATATGCAAGAAAACCTTATATTTGCATAATTGTTTAAAAAAAATAATCCATAATATTCGTATGAGAAATATCACCTTTTATATTGTTATTGCTGCTTTTTTGCTGATTTCAAATACTTCACTCGCTCAAGAACGTAGGTTTTCGTCATCATTCGAATTGGTTAAAGTAAACCATGGGACAAAGGTCACCGTAAAAGGAGAGGTTCACTACAACATTGAAACGGGGAAAATGGTGATGGTTTTTACCGCTCCCATGAAATATATTTACATTGGCAATTCCAAGGGGGAAACTCAGATTTATCAGCCTAAAGAGAACGTTGTAAGTGTTAAAAACGATCCTAATTTGAGTTCACAGGAGGATATGCTCTATTATTTTATCAACAATAAAACGAACGATTTGGGGCTGATTTCGGTGGGTTATACCATTGATGAAACCATCAACGAAAAAGGATTGGTTCGCAAAATTTGGAAAACGACCAATACCAAACAAGCCATTCCAAAAGTGGAGATGGTTTATAGGTTTCAACAACCCATCTATTCGGCCTATTTTGATGCAAAGGATAAGTTGAAGAAAAAAATCTACTATTCTGATTATCTTTCCTTTGGCTTGTATAATATTCCCACCAAAATCGTTGAAATCGATTATGTCAAAGCAAAAGATTCTGTCATAAGTAAGAAAACGTACTTCAATATAAAAACAAATAGAGATGCAATTAGTCCATATTACTCTTTTAAAGTGCCAGCAAATGCAAGGATTGTTAAAATGTAGTTTGGTGGCTGTGGCCATGTTTTTTATGGTTGCTACTCAAGC
>JBBRGJ010000277.1:0-2705 GCA_038240835.1 Bacteroidales bacterium
AGCTATTTCGTGGACTGCATATTTTATCACATGCTGATAAACTGACAAAAATTCATCGTTGACCAATGAGTAATAAACGTATTGCTTTTCTTTACGTGACTTTACTATGTTTACATTCTTTAATACCTGCAGATGCTGAGACGCATTGGCAAAGTTTAGGTTTGTTGTCTGTACAATTCCTTCCACACTTTTCTCACCTTGCGAAAGCATTTCAATAATTTCAAGCCGAAAAGGATTCGACAAGGCTTTGAGCAGTTTAGAAAGCCCATCGTACATGGCATCTTTGAATTCCCTTCCTTTCATAAATAATCGCTATAATTTACCGCTCAAACATAGTTATTTAATTCAAGTATTCAATAATAATATTGAATACTTGAATTATTTATTTGATTATTTTTGATTTTATCGTTTTGAATATATGGGAAGATTAACCTTGCCAATATTCACAGGAATAAAGTTTTCTTCACATTATTCTTTTTTCCCCCATTAGGTTGTTGAACTGATTCAAATACACGTGTGAAAATTTAATTACTTTTGTGTTCAATTGTTCCAAAATCAAGATGATAACTGTAATCATTCCTGTACTGAACGAAGAGGAGCACATAGCAAGCGTTATCAATTTTGCAAAAACTCAACAAAATGTAAATGAGGTAATTGTGGTGGATGACAAATCGCTTGACCGAACAGTATATATTGCCCGGCAAACTGGTGCTAAAGTTATTACCAGCACAAAACTTGGCAAAGGAGCTTCAATGAAAGATGGAGTCCTTTGTTCATCGAATGAAATAATAGCCTTTCTGGATGGTGATATTGATCCTTATCCCCATTACACCATAAAATTACTTACTGATCCCATACTGCAGGGAGAAGCCGAATTTGTAAAATCATCGTTCAGCCGAAATGCAGGTAGAGTAACTGAGCTCGTGGCCAAACCACTTTTAAGTATTTTCTTTCCCGGGTTACTTCGATTTAGCCAACCTCTCAGCGGAATGATTGCCGGTAAAAAATCGCTTTTCCAAAAATTGGATTTCAAGGAAGATTATGGTGTGGATATTGGTATCCTGATAGATATGTATCTGATGAATATACGGATGAAGGAAGTGGAGATCGGCTATCTTGAAAATAAAAGCAAACCATGGCAGGCTCTTGGGAAAATGAGTAAAGAAGTGGCCCAGGCCATTATTATGAAAGCGTCGACATCCAAAAATCCCCGTTACAATTTTGAGGAATTGGGTGTGTTAAGCGAAATTAGGTCACAAATGGAATTTGCACTTGAAAACCATCTTGAAGAGTTGAGTAAACTGGTTGTTTTCGATTTGGACAATACAATATTTAAAGGAAGGTTTATTGACACCTGTGCCAAAGAATTTGGATTCACCGCAGAATTGATGGAAATTCGTTCGTCGGAATCAGATGTTATCATCCTGACCAAACGCATTGCTACTTTGCTTAAAGGCAGAACAATCAGCGAGATAATTGCCGTGGCAGACAGTATCCCCATTGTTGACGGGACAAAGGAAATTGTTTCAGAATTAAAGAACCGGGGATATATCGTTGGGATTATTTCGGACAGCTATGATTGCATTACTAATCATATCAAAATTAAACTGGAAATGGATTTTTCGCTATCAAACGAATTAGAATTCTCGAAAAGCACCTGTACCGGGGAAGTAAAAATTCCGTCCTTTCTTTTCAGCAACCCAAATAGTCTGTGCAAACACTCTCTTTGCAAGACCAATGCATTGCTCAGCGTTCTAACCAAATATAACATAAAACGAGAAAATTGCATTGCCATTGGAGATAGTATAAATGATCTTTGCATGATCAAACATGCAGGTCTTGGCATTGCATTTTGTTCAAGAGATGAATTAGTTAATCATCATGCCGATGTGATTATCTCCAATCCATCTTTCAATGAATTATTAAACCTTGCAAAATAAGTACTAATGCATTACAACTGGCTCCAAGGAGGATAACATTTTCCTGGCATCTTCTATTTTTGCATTTGATGTGGTAAACACAACGACATCAGCGCCCATTTCCTTGGCAAGTTTAATCCCATATGACCCAATCCACCTACTCCAATTACCCTAACTATTTCATCTAAAACACTAATTCGATTTTATTTACTTTGAACTCCAGGCCGTGGCTGTTTTACAATGACTGATATAATATTTTTCTTCTTCGTTTAGATTATCGGAATTATTATACCACGGTAAATGCTCCAGTTGCAGGGGGAAAGGTGCCCGATAACCTTCAACAAACCGACTTCTGCTCAGACCAACTCTTGGACGATAAAGCGCAAAGGTAGTGTCTGTTGGAGCTGCGAACAGTCCATCCTTATTTTTTTTAGCGTAAAATTTTGATTCCCAAGAAATTACATTTTTTTTATTAGTATAACAATCAGGTAAGTTATCCAATCGGAGTGACAAACCGATCTTGCGGGCATATTTGTATTGTTTCAACATTCTAAATAAGTATTCGATAAAATTATCGGGACATTCATCAACCAATGCCACGTCCGAATCGGTATAAATGTAATAATCGTTACAAAATCTTTTTGAAACATCAGATTTCCACAGCGCTTTAAAACCAAGGTTCTTTTTAAACCTAATAATTTCGTATGGACATATTTCATAATATTTCAGTAAGGGTTTGTAAGTTGAATTATTATCAAGAATAAAAATATTAGTGTACCCTCTCTT
>JBBRGJ010000278.1:0-2669 GCA_038240835.1 Bacteroidales bacterium
AAAATAGTTTCGCATGAAAACATCAAAATATATACTGACTGTTCTTTTCTTTACGGTTGCTTCAACCCTTTCTTTGTCGGCCCAAGATACCATTATGGATAGAAATGTAACGGTGGAACGTGAGTATAAACCGGTGATTCAAGATGCCGGAAAAATCAATTCTGTTCCAGAAGTGTTAGAACCGAAAGTAGAAAAAACCGCCACCAGCTATTCTCAGTTTAATTTTCCGCTAAATGCAGACTTCAATATCCATATTTTGCCTGCCGCCGAATTGGAACGCGAAAAACGCAGAGAACCCAAATCGGGTTTTGCCCGAGTTGGATTCGGCAATAATGTAAATACCTTGGCTGATTTTGCCATACCAGTTATTAACAAACCGGATATGAGATTGGATTTTTCATTGAACCATTATGGAACATTTGACTCAAAAGCGCATTCGGTGACTAAATCAGCTTTGTCGTTTGATAAATACTTCAAAAAGTTCGACTTGTATGCTGGTATTGGTGGCGGACATGAATACTTGAAGTATTATGGAAATAATTATAATCGATCAAATTCAGTTGTAAATTTAGATACCTTGGCAAAGTATTCAGGTGCAGCTAAATATTTTGAAGAAGATTTAATTCGCATCAATCGCTTGCCACACAATTACACTTTAAACAGTCTGGCCTCTGATTCTACAAGCGAGACATTTTGGCGATTCAATGCTTACGCCGGATTCCGGTCATTACCACTAGCTACAGGCTTGCGTTATCTGGCAGAAATGCAATACAAAGTTTTTGATTCGAGAAACGGTCTTACCGAACATTTGATAAAGTCTCAGGGAGGATTCAGTACCGAACGAGACAAAAACCGATTGGGAATAGATTTGGAAATGAACAATTTGATGTATCGTTCGGACAATCCGGCAATGCTTAATTTCTGGAATTCATATACCGTTTTCTCAATGAATCCATTCTACAGCTTCGAACGTACCAATTGGAACATCAGATTGGGAGTGAAATCGGCATTCTCATTTGTTCATGGTCGTCCGTTTAATCCGTCGCCTGATGTAAGTGCTGAATGGAATGTTATACCGAAATATCTTTCGGTGTATGGAGGCATTACAGGAGGATACAGTGTGAATACCATGGATAAAATGTTTACAGAAAATCGCTATCTTTTTCCGGATGTGCGGATAAAAGACACCTATTCCCCTTATGATTTTTATGCCGGTGTAAAAATAAAACCCATTTACAATCTGTTACTCGACGCGTATTTTGATTTTCGTAAAATTGACAATCAGTACTTTTTTGTAAACAAAGAATACTCGCTCACTTCTTCATCAATTACGTTCCCAAAAGCAGAAAGTAGTTTATTCACTAACCGTTTCAATGTAATTTACAGTGGCGCCACACATTTAAAAATGGGAGTAAGAGCGAATTATAACTTGCGAAACCTGATTAATGTGCAATTTAAAGGAGCATACAATAAATGGGAAGTTAGCTCAGAAGATTATGCATGGAACAAGCCTAAATGGGAAGCTGACTTGAGCGCCAACGTGAAAATTACACGAAACTTCAGCGTAGATGGAAATGTGTTTGTGGACGGCGAACGTTACGCTAAACTGGGTGATTTTTCCATTCCCATGCGCCCAAAAGTAGATATAAACTTCGGAGCTTCATACTCGTACTTTAACTGGTTTACTGTTTTTGCCAAAGTAAATAATGTGATCAATAATCCATATCAGAATTTCTACGGTTACGATGTGCAGGGATTTAATGTATTAGCTGGAGCGGCATTTTCGTTTTAAGAAATATAAATAAATCATATTGTAAAGGAAGTTCAGCAATGGACTTCCTTTTTTATAAAAAAAAACTCAACTTCTACCAACAAACTCCGTAATAACCATTCTACTTTTGCGACAAGGCATCCGAACCTCGGTTGTGCTCCCGCAATTTTGAACCAACGAATTCCATCCGCATGTACATTCTTTCTCAAAAATATTTTCGTATAAATATGAAATATTCCCTCATTAAAGAAATTTTTCCGTAATAATTTATTATATTTGCCCACACAATAAGTTCATCTCAATGAGCAATCATTTTTTTACAATTTGAACTTTTTGTTTCTTTAATTTTTGTTCTGATACTTCTAACTTATTAATATAAATGGTTATGGAAAGATCTCAGCATTCAACTATCTCCGAAATCGTTCTCGATGAAATCATTGGGAAACACAAAGGCAAACCCGGTCTGCTACTCAGCACCCTGGAAGAAGTACAGGAAAAACATCCTTTTAAATTCCTGCCCTACGAGACTTTAACGTCCGTTTCTCAAAAATTAAAAATTCCCTACACGCAGGTTTTCAGCGTCGTCACCTTTTATTCGTTTTTCAATTTAAAACCCCAAGGGAAACATTCCATTGTGGTTTGTCGTGGTACGGCCTGCCACACCAAAGGTTCCAAAGCCCTGCTCGACGAAATAGGGCCGGCATTTGGTATCAAAAGTGGTGAAATCGATTCCGAACAATCCGTCACTACGCCCGACAATGAATTTACTATAAAGACAGTCGCCTGTTTTGGACAATGTGCGCAATCGCCTGTGGTAGCTGTTGATGGCGTAATCCACAGCAATGTCAATTCACAAAAATTGCTGAGAATTATCCAGAAGGTTAAAAATCAAAAGAAA
>JBBRGJ010000279.1:0-2639 GCA_038240835.1 Bacteroidales bacterium
TGCGTAATTACAAATCCTCGTTTAATATCGTTTCTGCGATCGTATACATTTTTCAAAGCCACAGCAATTACATCAATGTGGTTATTTGTGTAAACTCTACGTGGAATTGCCAAACGAAGAAGTTCTAATTTAGGATAACGATTTTTGCGAGTCTCAGGATCTCTATCTGCTAAAATAGCACCGATTTCCACTCCACGAATACCTGCTTCTATATATAATTCAACGCCTAATGTTTGAGCTCTAAACTCTTCTTTTGGAACATTTGGCAATACTTTGTTTGCATCCACAAAAATAGCATGACCTCCTGCTGGTGTTTGGAAAGGGATTCCAAATTCTTTCAATCTTTGTCCCAAATATTCCACTTGTTTGATACGAGTTTCTAAATAATCAAATTCAGTTCCTTCGTCTAAACCCACTGCCAATGCATTCATATCACGACCCGACATTCCACCATAGGTAACATAACCTTCAAACATGATGTTGAACACAGAAGTTTGGCGCCATAACTCTTCGCTACGCATTCCAATAAATCCGCCCATGTTTACAATGGCATCTTTTTTCGAACTCATAGTCATTGCATCCGCATAAGAGAACATTTCAGCCACAATTTGTTTGATGGTTTTGTTTTCGTAACCTTTTTCGCGGATTTTGATAAAGTAAGCATTTTCTGCAAAACGAGCTGAATCGTAAACAACCATTTTGTTGTATTTGTCAGCAATTTTGCGAACTGCTTTCATACATTCCATCGAAACAGGTTGTCCACCTGCTGTATTATTGGTAACAGTAACAAGAATAAATGGCACTTTATCGGCATGTTCGCTCATTACTTTTTCCAATTTTTCAGGGTCCAAACTCCCTTTAAATGGATGATAAGCTTCAGTGTCAGAAGCAATATCAATGGTGCAATCAACAGCATGCGCTTTACGAAATTCGATGTGACCTTTTGTTGTGTCAAAATGAGAGTTGCCAGGAACATAATCGCCCTCTTTTACTAACACCGAGAAAAGAACATTCTCAGCAGCACGTCCTTGGTGTGTAGGCATAAAATAATCAAAGCCTAAAATATCTTTGATCGCTTTTTTCATATTATAATAGGAAGATGCACCAGCATAACTTTCGTCGCCAAGCATCATGGCAGCCCATTGATTGTTGCTCATAGCTCCAGTACCTGAATCGGTAAGTAAATCGATATATACTTGATCACTTTTTAGATCAAATAGGTTGTAATTTGCATCTTTAATCCATGTTTCGCGTTCTTCACGGGTGCTTCTACGGATGGCCTCAACCATTTTAATTTTGTAGGATTCTGAAAAAGGAATTTCCATTGTATAATAATTTTATGATTTTTAAAATAATACTTTTGCTTTCAAAACATCAATTCTTGAAAGACTTTTTAAATAAACTTGTGTGTTAAAATATGGGGAAAGGGGTTGCTAACAGCAAAAGGCGTCGCGGTCTTTTACATTTTTGAAAATCAAAAATTTATTTTTCAAATTCAGATTATACATAATCGTTAGGCCAATTGAATAATTAATGACCAAAGGTACCTTTTATTCTTAACATAACGACTTATTTGGTGATTTTTTTTCCAACATTGTCTTTTTTATGCTTTTCCTAATCAATGACAGAATTAAAAACTACTTCTGATTTTTCTACTTTTCGGGTCATCGTAGAGTTCACCTGGCTATGGTGTGGTTGAACTGGAGTCAGTTGTGTGGAGAATATTAATACAGAATTTTAAAATACGGTTATCCATAAAAATTGAGATTCCTCACTTCACTCCGTTTCGTTCGGAATCTCAATTTGTAGTATAGCCTTTTCAATAATCTGCCAATGATAGCTTTAAAATCTCCTTTTCGGGTCTTCCTGTCACGATAGCTATCGTGATAATCGAAGGACTTCATAAGCACTTTCCAAAAAGTTCTTTCTCTAATACTTCGATTAACTACCAATGACAGAATTATATAACTGCTTCATAAATAAACAATTATGTATTTTTTGGCAAAATCTAGGCGTGAAACTTTTTAATTAGTCTTTACTTCAAGGTTCTACCAACCTTAATCTTTGATTTAGAAAATTAAAAAAAACCCTCTGAGTAAAATGGTTTTTTTGTATTAGTAGAATCATCCTCGCTCAAGGTGACTTCGAGTGCCTCAGCCACCTTCTTGGGTTTTTATCAAGATAGTGTATTAATTAAAAAAGAAAAACATGCGTAAGCCATCAGTGCGTAGCTCTAAATCTTCTAAAAAAAACTAAAATCGTCTGCGGGATGTACCGAAAAAAAACAAATTGCATTTTTTGACTAGTTTTTAATAGTTGATTGCAATTTGGTATTTTTTCGAGCATCCACGAAAAAAAATGGAATCAAAGATTCCAATTTTTTCGGGACCTTGAAGGAGCGAGCGAGCCCTCAAAAACAATAGTTTTCAAATACAATTAGCAATTCAGCAAGGGCGTTTACGTCCTAATTTTAAGTCTAGGTAAAAACCTAAACCATATAAAAAACAACAAAGACTTCAAATTAGCCTACCTTGCTATAGAATTGCTTATTGCATTTGAAATTTCCAAAAAACATGCATTCGCTCCTTCTTGATTTTTTGGTTACTTTTGTATCAAGACAAAAGTGACACTAAAAAAGA
>JBBRGJ010000280.1:0-2594 GCA_038240835.1 Bacteroidales bacterium
AGAGTAGAAAAATTACCCGATAAGACATTGTTTGATCAAGATAAATTCAGCATTCAGAAAGATTTATTTTCTTAAATAACTGATAAACAAACGTCTAAGTTTCTGAAATCATTTTTTTTGAAAACTTTCGTACGGCAGTGATGTATTTTATAAATTTATACGGAAATCATGAGATAAAAATTCATCCACTTCATGGTAAAGAAGAATTAGAAAACAACTTAAAAACACTCAACAGCTACCTTGATGCAACAAAACTAAAAATAAAAACTGTTAATCTATTGCCAGAAATTCATGTAAAAGACAAAGATTTAAAAAACAAACAATACCCTAAAGACTTCAAATTACGCATCGATAGCAAAAATGCAGATGCATATTTAACGCTTAACAATAATAAAAAAATTGTTGTGGATTTCAAATACATAA
Organism: Bacteroidales bacterium; assembly: GCA_038240835.1. Classification (GTDB taxonomy): domain Bacteria; phylum Bacteroidota; class Bacteroidia; order Bacteroidales; family WCHB1-69; genus JBAXTE01. The sequence continues at coordinate 424 of JBBRGJ010000280.1, forward strand.
CAGGAAACGGGGGACATATTACAACACATATCAACGAGGCTAGTCAAAAAGCCGAATATGTAATAATAAAACTTAACGAAAATTCAAACATGTCGGATGCATCGCTTATAAAAATAGCAAAAAACAGGACTAAGACCAATGATTTAAAAGGAATATGTATTATTGATAAAAACGATAAAATAATTATAGATACATACACATAAAAAGAGAATCAATAAAATCAATTCTCTTTTTATGTGTTCGGGACGCATCCCCAGCACCACAAAGATACAACAATTAACATAAGAATCAACACATTAACTAAAATATTTTTCAAATGGCAAGCGGAATATCAAAATTAAGGCTACTATTAGACATCGACAACCGCCTGAAAGGCGGATTAAATGTAGCCAAAGACCAAGTGAATAAAGCCGTTGGTGGGATACAAACCAAACTAAGTAGCTTTAAAAACTCAAACATTCAAGCATTTGATGCAATAAAACAAGGAATATCTGGAATGGATGGTTGCACAAACAGTACTCCCTGTTGATATGGTATCAACTGCAAGAACGGTGATTGTTGGCACTTCCCAACCTAGAATCATAAATCCGAGCTCCGAAATCATAAGAGTTACCATCGCCTTGTATCTCGTTATCGTTCTCTTTCCCATTAAAGCCAAACCGATACTTTTCGCCACGACGGCTTCGATCAGCCATGGCAAAACCAAAGGGACTTGGGGGGATTGACGGTTTTGAAAATAATACATTTACAGCTTGGGTCATGGGTTGTGTCTTGAGTTTTTTGTCTGCTATGATGTAGATTATTTTGCAATAAACTAAAAAAGGAAATGATTTGAAAATAGAATTAAAAATTCGTTCAAAACAAAGATTTTTAGGTCTATTACATCAAAACCTTAGCTGCCGCTTCTGGGAAAAAGACGAAGTATGTGTAAATCAACACACCTATATGAATTAGGTTGTCGATGCTGATAATGGCGATGTAAATTCCCTCTTTTTTCTGCCAAAAGATAGCTTTTAGTTTGCTCGTAATAAAATCGACGACTAGGTGTAATCCTCCATTTATTCCACTAAAGATGAGTCCTTCTTGGAACGTCATCGACAAAAGAAAAGGACTTAATACCACAAAGAATGTTGTGTAAATTAAAACGTGCAAAAGGAGGTATAATATTTTAGAACCTTTTAATAGACTTAGGGTACTTCCTTGCAATAGAAAGTCAGCAATTAAATGCATGACTAGGATAGCGATAATTTTTGAAACCATATTTTTTTTTCTGCTAAATTAAAGAAAAATCTGATATTATTTTTTTTTGGTTGATTTTTTTTTCTTAGAAGACTTTCTCTTCTTCGAAGCTCTTGGTGCAAATCGTTTATGATCTACTGAAATGGTGTCCTTTTGTGTCAAGTGCACAGGATCTTTAGAATGCAAGAACAACCATTGATAAAATTCGTCCATGGAGAAGAGTCTGGAAGGCTCGCCGTGACCAGCACCTTTGAGTAAATCATACTTTAGGTTGATTCCATTATTCACTTTTTTGATTCCATCAACAATCCGTTGAGATTCGAGGTAAGAGACGGCTCTATCTGCAGTTCCGTGAACAATCCAAAGGGGAACAGTGGCTAACTTCGGACAATCTTTTACATTTCCACCTCCACAAAAAGCGGCAGCAGCAGCTACTTTTTCGGGAAAAGCACCCGTAAAGTGCAAAACTCCATAACCGCCCAAACTCATTCCGGCAACATACAAACGATTGGTATCGGTATTATATTTCTTTTGAATATAGTTGACTACTTTCAATATTTTTTCCGGGTTCCACCCCTGTCCTTTTGGACATTGAGGCGCTAAGACATAAGCGGGCAATTTTCTCCGTTTGATTACTTCGTTGAGGATTCCATAACGTTTCACCAACTCCAAATTAGATCCCGAAAGACTTCTGCCATGCAGAAAAAGAATCAGGGGAACAGGTTTTCCAGGCTCAGTAATAACACCGGGACTGTGTAACCAGAAGTTATAACCACCTTCTACTTTGTTTGTAACAGAGATCAAACTTTCCTGTGAATACAAATTACCAAAATTCAAAAAAACGAAAAACAAGAGTACGTATTTAATGAAACAAGAAGTGGTAATCTGTTGAACTATTTTTACTTTCATTTTCCAAATTTAAACAAAAAAAA
>JBBRGJ010000281.1:0-2517 GCA_038240835.1 Bacteroidales bacterium
GGGTTCGACGTTGACATGGGACCATTGTTCCAGACTCCGGAAGAAGCCGCCAAACAAGCCGTTGAAAACGACGTGCATGTGATGGGCGTATCTTCACTGGCTGCTGGTCACAAAACTTTGGTTCCTTCCGTTATCGCCGAATTGAAAAAACTGGGTCGCGAAGACATCATGGTAATTGCCGGTGGTGTAATTCCTGCTCAGGATTACCAATTCCTTTACGATGCCGGTGTGGTTGCCATTTTCGGACCCGGCACCAGCGTTGCCGCTGCCGGTAAGAAAATTCTGGAAGTGCTGTTGGCCGCACACGAAGAATAAAAGCCCCTCCCGACCTCCCCGAAGGGGAGGAGAAAAGAACAAAATGCAATGGGCTTGTAGAGACACGATTAATCGCGTCTCTACAAGATGCTGTAAAATACAAAAGCCGCTTTCCGAGATGGGAGGCGGCTTTTTTGATGATGGAAAATGCTGATAATAAAATTGTCTTCATTTCATAAATGGGTTTTCCTTTAAAAGTAATGCAATGTCTTATCGTTCATCAGATCAATAACTATTAGCTGTAGGTTTTATGAAACTATGAATGCTTTATTTTAACGAACAAATACCTCTATTCAACACCAACAACAGCCTTTCCAATACTTTCCTTAAACTCCCATCCGTTTGAATACATGCAATTAAGAACCTCCGTTATGGTTTTAAACTTTTTCTTTTCGCCATTTTCTCCAACAAATCGTAAAATATTTTGTCCATCCGTTTCAATATCGACATTAATTATTTCAGAATTTAGCCCCAACGAAACATCCAGAATAAGCATACAATAGTATTCAACGCATTCCTTTAAGTCTTTTACTTCGCGGGTACTTTTATTTTCAACTTTTTGTGCAAGTGAAATAATCGAAGCAAATACAAATATCAAAACAACTAACTTTTTCATATCAATTAATTTTTGGTTTATCTATTAAATTTACAACATTTTGACGAACCGCCAAACAAAAATTCTACGTCACATATAGTCAACTGCTATTTAATTATTATATCTCAATAAATTCTAATTTGAAATTTTCATCAGATTTTCTAGCTTCAAAAATCTTTATGTTGTATCCAAAATTTCTTCGCGTTTCCTTCATTATCTTATTTTTCTCATTTTGCCCTATCTCACATCCGATTACTATTTCAGCAAAGGATTCTTTTGTCAATTTTATTATTCTATTCTTGATATGGTTTTTCGAAAATCTCCATTCATTTTCATAACTCCAAGCATCCGATTTTGTAAAAAATTTCTTTTTAAACCGTTCATCAGTCTCATCGTGTCCGCTAACTATTGGGTAATCTTCTTGATAGTTTACTTTCCCGATGAAATCAAAATCATAATTACTCATCAAAGAATCTGTATGGAATCCGACAACCAATCCTTTATGAAAATTTGAATAATGTGACCACATTAAAATATCGTCTTTTTTTTCAGATAGGCTTAATAATCCAATCATTTTATCCCACTTGGCAATATCCTCCTTGGACTCTTTCTTGACATTTTCTGGATGCCATAACTCTTTCGAATCTGTTATTCTTTTTGCTACTTGTTTTTGAAGATTAAAAGACTCGTCTTTGTTTAGCATTTGTACTAATTCAAGGTTCTTTTTAAGACAATCCTCATAAGTTAGCAAGTCCCATCTTGTTGGTATGTTTCCATCGAAAGGATCATTAAAACTTGAGGGTTGGGCAAAATAGATTTCTTGGTGAGTTATTAATCTTTGGTGACATTTGTCTGCCCAATTCCTATACTTATACAAGAATTGTGGTAAATTATCAGATGTAATTTGTTTTGTTTTTATCTCAAACATAGATTCAATATTAGATTACTTTATTTTCGTAAAAACTAATTACAGTTGATTTTGCCAACCAAATTACTTAATGTTTCTTAATAATCAATTGTTGGGTAAAAGATACTGAAAAGAACTGTTATGAATACAATGTCCGTTGCCTAAAGGCGAACGGCAAAGAATAGGCTTGGCTTTTAATTTGGAGAAAGCTGAATTAGAATTCAGATATCCTTTACCGCCTGGCTTTAGCTGGCGGACTTAGAGCCTAAAAAATTACTGAAATCTCCGCTCCCGGATCGTTTCCGACAGTTTACCGTAGTTTTTTTGGGAAATACCGATATAAAATTTGTTTTATGATAATATGTCCTTATATTTAGTCCAATTATTACCTAAAAAAAACCAGATATGTTTTTATCAATTTTACCCGTTTGGAGCGAACTAGGCATATTGGAGCAGGTTTACTGGGCCATCACAATTCCTTCAACGCTCATTTTTGTTTTCCTTTTGGTAATGACTGCAATTGGTTCTGATGCAGATGCCGATGTACAGTCAGATTTCCACGAATCCTTTGCCGATGGCGATGGTATCCCTTTCCAGCTACTTTCCCTAAAGAACATTGTAGGTTTTTTTACCATGTTTGGTTGGTCGGGGCTTGGATTACTAAACGCCGGAATTGCTTCAGGTCTGGTCATTTTCCTGT
>JBBRGJ010000282.1:0-2509 GCA_038240835.1 Bacteroidales bacterium
CTCCTTACAACGCAGTTGAGAAGTGGCATGAAATTAAACCTGAGATATTCAATCAAAACCCATTGCAGTTTAAGAATAAAGTCGTACTATTGCAAAGTAATAAAGCAGGTTTACACCAACAACCTTGTGAAACTTGACACCTTAGTGGTAAAAACGAAGACAGAAGTAAGCCCTTCGATAATCCCGATAGCAATCGGGACAGGGTGACAAAAAAAGAAATCTTAGTCTACCTAGCGTGCTGGCAGATAAATGAAACTCACCCTACCTAGCAAGCTGGTAGATAAATGCCTTAGTGTCAAAAACCCTTACTCGGCAGAATAAAATTTGTGACTATTTGGTTGAATTTGTTTACTCGAGCGTTATTTCTTTTTAACACCAATTTCTCCGCCCTTCCAAAACTGCCAAAGGTAAACTGACTAAGCAACGATCCTCCGATGAAAAAACTCGTTACATACAAACCAGAATAAATGCATCCCCCAGTGAAAACCAATGCGGATAAGTTTAATCCAAACGAAACCAATCCTTCGGTGTAATATCCACTATACGCATGTCCCAGTCCTGGAATTACGGCCAAAATTCTAGCCTTTTTCACACTCTTCTTTTTGGGAACATGGTGGTAGATGTTTTTCGCCTCAATTTTCAAAATATCAGCCGTCGACTGACTGTTATATTTATCTAAATATTGTTGCAACAAGGTATCCGCTTCGGCAAATCGCCATTGCATATTAAACGCAAACACATCCAAAAAAGAATCGATAAAAACGCCGTTACTGTCTGGAAAATCACTTTTAAGTTCGTTAAATGCACTATTCACCTCCGGATAATTATCATTCAAATAGGCCACCAAGGCAGTATTTACACGATACACATATCTCAATGAATCGGACTGAATGATCGAGTAATTAATTTTCATAATCTCTTCGTACGCCGTTTGATAATCCTCCTGATTTAGATAAATAAGTGATTTCAAAAACATTGTATTGTTCACCAACTGTGGATCTTCAGAAAAAAAGAAGATTTTTTCGCAAGTAAGATCACACGCACGCCAACTCTTTTGTTCAAACTCTTGCGAAGCCTGAACAAACAATAAGGAGTCGTACTTTTGGGCACTACTCAAAAAGGGCACGCATAGGAATATGCATCTGATAAAGAATCGTGAGATTTTGCGATTGTGTAACTTCATTTTTATATTGTTGAATGGTAATCATGCTTCCATAAATATTTCCGGCATAAAAGAGCGAAAAGAGCGATCCAAAAGCGAGGGTTCTGAAATCGGTAATTCCATATTTCAAATAACACTCAATGGTGATGGCCGCCAATCCGCCCACCGTGGAGAAAGCAGCAACTCCTTCGCCGATTTTACCTCCATATACTTTTCCTAATCCAGGCACTACAGCCGAAAGTCCACCGGCCAAATATTTAGATTTTTTTTTGGTCTTTAAAATATTGTCTTTCGTGTTAAGTAGCTCTTTTTGTTGTAATTCAAAATAGTAGTAATCACTTTTAAACATCGCCGCTCGTTGATCAAACTCTTTCATGTCTCTTTTCAACAAACTCAACCCAGCCAATTCTAAATTAAGCAACTGTTTTACAACATCAGAGGTATCGTCAATGGCTCGAATAACACTATCAGCAGAAGACAATTCGCCTAAATGAGCATGATTGTAAAAGGAATAGAAGCGAGATTTCAAATAACGGGGAGATTGAGCAGAGACATTATTCAACCAGAAAGTGGACTTTTTTAAATCCTTTTTATAGTAATAAGTCCATCCCTTTAGGTAATTAATTTCATCAAAATAATCAACACAAGCCATCAACGAGGTGTCGTTGAGCAGATACAATGCATTGTCGTATTGCGATTTTTGAATCAAGTATTCGGCAAAACGAATATTTAATTTACACAGCGAATCCCCGTCAACAGACTGAGCGCTGGCGGTTGAGTTCATTTTAAACAACAACAGCAGAATGACAGGAATAAATTTATTTAAGGTTATATATTTCAATAGATTCATGAACTTTATGGTCGTGTTTGTCAAATTTATCTGAACTAAAAGCGGTGGCAGTAAGCCTATTACACCTCATCAATCGATCGGAAGAGCAAATTATCCCCTTTACAATTCCATATCTACTAATCAATGATTTTGAATAAGATGAACAAGATGGGCTGTATAAACAACTGGAAGGCAACTGTCTGGAAATTTCTTTTTGATAAAAATACATCATTCCAGCCAAGGTTAAATGCACGGGATTGTAAAAAATAAACCAATTTTTGTTGCTCGTAAGTCCAAATGTCACCACTCGCTCGTGCGATACCATCTTGCTATCGGCAGATTCTTTTACTTTTGAAATGTAGGGAGCCGTAATTTGAGCTTGAGTAGCAACCATAAAAAACATGGCCACAGCCACCAAACTACATTTTAACAATCCTTGCATTTGCTGGCACTTTAAAAGAGTAATATGGACTAATTGCATCTCTATTTGTTTTTATATTGAAGTACGTTTTCTTACT
>JBBRGJ010000283.1:0-2480 GCA_038240835.1 Bacteroidales bacterium
GTTTTTACCTCTGATTTAAGTCCTGCAAGTGTCATTAAATCATCTTTAAACAGATAACCAACTACTGCAATTATGGCAATAAGTAATAGGATGATAAAAATCCAAATGCCTTTATTGCTTTTTTTCTTTGGTTGAGGATTTTCTACAACCACCGTATCACTATTTTTAATTTCAGGGGTTGAATTTACTTGATCTTCCATAATTATTGGTGCTATGTTTATAATATCTTCTTTTTTAGGCTCTACTTTTTCAATTATTTCTTTGACAGGAACTTCTTTTATAGGTTCTACTTTTATAGGTTCTACTTTTATAGGTTCTACTTTTTCAACAACGGGTTCAACTTTGTTCAAAACAATGGGTATTGAAGTATGTACTTCAGATTTCACTTGATTTAAACCAATATCGTTTTTATCAACGGCAACATAATCATTCACTATTACTTCAAAATTGTTGTTGGAAACTAATTTCACAACACAAACATTTGAAATAGTAAAAGATTTAGTCTCTGAAAGAGAGCTATTTAAATCTGATAAAAATTGATTTACTTTTGCATCAGCATCCGCTTGCGAGATAGATTGTAACTCTTTCACAGCATTTACAAACTGAGTTTTGTCGCCGACTAAGGTGTTCGAAAAAACTAAAACTGAATGAGGAGGTGTCATTTCATGCGTAACGGGATGAATGGCAGCACTCACCCTCTCGACAGAAAACTGTCCGATTCCTGAAAGAAAAACTTTTTTTTGTTCTTGAATTAACGTTAGAAAAATTTCCTCAATTGTTATCATAGTTGAACATCTATTATTTAAAGTACGTATTTAAAACGCGTTCCAAATCATCGGGAGTATCTATTGCAATGCTTTCGGTATCAGTTTCTGCGACATCTATCACAAACGAATGCGATAACCATCGAAGTTGCTCTAACGATTCGCTTGTTTCTAACATCGATGGTGACAAATTCACCAGTTTTGCTAAAACCTCTGAGCGATACGCATAAATCCCAATATGTTTAAAGAACGTTGCCCTCGTAAGCCACTCATCCTTAGCCACTCCTCTACAAAATGGAATTGGATTTCGACTAAAATATAGTGCTTTCGAGAACTCATTAACGACTACTTTTACGACATTTTCGTTGAAAAGTTCCGTTTTGTCGGAAATTTTTTTCTTCATCGTAGCAATATCAACATTTTCCGACGTTAACAAAGCACATAAATGATCTATCTGAAGTGGATCGATAAAAGGCTCATCACCTTGAATATTTACAACACCTTCTACCTTTAATCCCCAATTTTGGGTAATTATAGACAATGCTTCATTGCACCGCTCAGTTCCGCTGGTATGCTTATCGGAAGTTAAAACCACCTTGCCTCCAAATTGAACCACGTGATTAAAAATCCGGTCATCATCGGTGGCTACGACCACATCTGACAGCGATTTTGCCAACAGACATTGGCGATACACCCTCTCTATCATCGATATTCCGTGAATATCAACAAGAGGTTTACCTTCAAATCTACTCGATCCGAATCTAGCTGGAATAATTCCTACTATATTCATCGCTTAAAACAGGCCAAAAAGCTCTGCATTTACTTTATTAATAACATCTCCCAAATCGGAAGGATTGTCTTGGAATTTGCATGTATCTACATCTATCACAAGGAGTTTCCCTTTTGTGTAACCGCTAATCCACTCGTCGTAACGATCGTTTAACAGTTGCAAATAATCCAAACGAATAGACGCTTCATAATCCCGACCACGTTTCTGAATTTGGCTCACCAATGTAGGCACACTTGCTTTTAAATAGATTAGCAAATCAGGCGCTTGCAGGAATGAATTCATCAATTCGAACAATGATTTGTAATTCTCAAAATCTCTCGATGGCATCAATCCCATTTTATGAAGATTGGGCGCAAAAATAAAGGCATCTTCATAAATCGTACGATCTTGAATTACATCAATATTTTTTTGTCTAATTTCAACTACTTGTCTAAATCGACTATTTAAAAAGTAGATCTGTAAATTGAACGACCATCTTTGCATGTCTTCGTAAAAACTCGTAAGATACGGATTGGTGTCAACATCCTCATACTGAGGGGTCCAATGAAAATTTTTAGCCAATAAATTGGTTAATGTGGTCTTTCCAGACCCAATGTTTCCTGCTACTGCTATATGCATGTCTACTTTTTTTAGTCAAAAATAGGAATTTTTTTTTATATACCACCAATAACTGCTTATTTTTTAACTTTAACGATAACATTGGTTGAAATAAATCTCCAACTTTGGGATGGTTTTACTATAACCTTAAATCCGCAACCAAAATAGCATTATAGCAAAATTTTGTCAAAAACTAAAAACCACCTTGCTTCGAAGAGCTTATTTTTGATTAATACTTTTGTCTTGATACAAAAGTATTCAAAAAATCAAGACTTCGCCAAAAAAGCTAAAAAACAGATAATTTTGCTGAACGAGCCAAGCAATGGGAT
>JBBRGJ010000284.1:0-2290 GCA_038240835.1 Bacteroidales bacterium
GTATCTTTGTTACTGATTGAATAATACAAAAAAGAAAGTGGAGGTTTAAAATGAAAACAGAAAAGAAGTTGCGGATTTATGTTACCCGAAGCAAAACAAGTCACAAATTCACTCATCAAAACATTTGGATTGACTTTGGCAAACATCGGTTTATTTTAAGTGATTTAAATAAAGTCAATCATAAAATCGAAAAAGAGTTTAAATTTACAGTGGATATCCCAGATGATTTTTCCGAAAAAAGCATTTCTAGGGTATTGATATACAAAAATGCAGATAAAAATCACGAAAAATGGTATTTGAAAGGGATCCGAGTTGAATTAAACAAAAAAGTAATTTACGACAATCAGCGCATCCGTTTTAAGTTTGAAGACGGGGTTAAAAATGAGTGGTTGGCCTCAGATTTTAAACCAATTTCAAAAACCATTAAAAACTCCTTTCTTTCGGAAGAGAGCATGGCTGAAAGCGTTGATCACATGTTGAATTCAATTTTTAAATCTGGAACTTGGAATAATTTAAAGTTACAAGGAAGTTCTACCATTGACATTGCTTGTGCAAGCATCACAGTGACACAAGAATTTGTAGCCGACATTCCAGGACCAAATCCCACTCTTACGCTCTGGTTGAAATTAATACCATACATTTTTGAAGGCAAGGTAGAGGCCAGAATAAGAAGTTACGAACTATTTGCCGATTATCCATGGTGGTTTGAAGTAGTCACTCTTGGGATCTCAAATCTTATGGAAATTCAGATAGAAGGAGATCTCCAAAAGAAGATTAAAGAAAACATACAAGAGCTGATTCAACAAAACCTCCTTGAGATGAACCCTCAAAATAAGGAATCACACGTTAGTTTAAGAATGCATAAAATTGAGATTATTTCGTGGGAATAGGGTTGACTGAGGCCTAATTTTAAATCAATAGATCAAATTTACAAAGATGAATGGGTTTTCCCGTTCATCTTTTTTTCTTTAAATTCTTAAATAATTCGGTTCTACTAAGAACCGAAGGACGGCGCGATGCAGTGATTCGCCGCGGCGAAGTCGAACTGGAGCCAATTGAGTGGAAATGTAATTGCAAATTTTTGCCATGTTTAAAAGTATGAGCTTATTTTTTTTATTGTCACCCTGTCCCGATAGCTATCAGAATTTTGGTCCCTGGAGTTTATCCCACAAGCCGGAACGTCGAGGCAAAAGGATTCATAAAATGGGTTATACAAAGCAATTTTTTTTTTAGTATTTTGACAAAATCTTCTGATAATGATATTTTTCTTATGGATTTAAGGGAAAATTACAATAAAAATGGTGTAATTTAGGATTAATTTGTATATTTGTGATTGATAGGGTGACTGTTTTAAATTAAAACTATCTGGGGGATAAGTCATGAATATGGTTAAAATTAAAATATTACTAGTTGCGCTTTTTCTTGGCGCTTCAGCTAATTATTGTTTGGCTCAATCGGATTCGCTGAGCAGTGGCGAGTATCCCAACGATCCTCTGTGGTATTTTTCATTTGGAGTTGCTCCATACAGTCACTATATTTCGGCTCCGCCTGTTTCTGTTCCTTTTATGGACACCACACAATCTTTTACCGAGGATGTTTTTAAATCTTACCAATATCAGGCAATCAACTTACTGACTTTTACGTATTCCATCCGTTACAATATTTACCGCATCGACGACGATCGATCCTTATCTTTAAATATGCCAGTTTCGTTGGGACTCACTTCTGTTCGTTGCAACGATGGTTCCAGAGGCTTTTTAAGTCTTTCTGTGCCGTTGATGCTCGAGTTTAATTCGGGTGCTGCTTCTAATTTTTCTACGTTAAAATGGACGGGTTGGATGTTTGGAGCAGGAGCAGATTTTAATGTTTTTCCACTAATTTCGAACGAGAAATATGCCTACTTTGATCAATTTGATGCGAGAAAAATAGTGCAACCTTCTCATTCGTGGATTCAGCCCAGCGTTGAATTTGCTTACCGATGGATTAACACCGACCAAAACACAAGGGAGCTAAATTTGAAAATGGGTTACGGACTGCCTTATAAAGTGAACGGAGTTGAAGGGAGCGAAACCTATCATCCCTTTTCGGTGAAAATTTCCTACTTTTTTATGATCAATTATTAAAGTGGTTGAATCTTCCTTAAAATAGAAACTCAACTTTCGCAAGCTCTATTATCCCGCTTTCATTAGGCTTTTACAATTTATCAGTTTTTCAAACCTTTGATTTTCAGTGATGAATTTTTCCATTAACATTTCGGTGTCAATTTCCAATAAATTGGCCAACTCCGTTA
>JBBRGJ010000285.1:0-2281 GCA_038240835.1 Bacteroidales bacterium
TATAGGGACTGCCGAAGTGAACTTGCCTATGGCACTCAATTCAGATTTCAATTCTTGTTTTTTACCGACATTACGTCCCTTACGGGACTAAAAAAAACATTATTGAAGTTTATCCCGCAAGGCGGGATATCTAGACAAAAGAAATAATTTAAAATAATTTCTTCGAAGTAAAATGGTTTTCAGTTCTTGGACAAAATCATGTTTCAAACAAAAAAAAAGTTGATGCTTTCTAGTAATCACTAATTGAGGTCTAGATTCTGGAGTGTCTCAATCTTGCCCAAAGGTTCGTCAATGGGCAATGTAAAATAAAAAGAACTGCCTTCGCCCTCTATGCTTTCCACCCAGATTTCGCCACTGTTTCTTTCTAAAAATCCTTTTACTAACAATAAACCAATCCCCGCTCCTTTATTTTCGGCTCTTGCTTCGATTAGAGACGACATTTGAGGGGCAAAAAGCTTTTTCATGATCTCTTTCGACATTCCAATGCCGTTGTCTTTGACTTCTATAATAAGTTTGTCGTCGTTTATTTTTGAGGTAATTGTAATTTCCCCTCCGGGTTTTGTATGCTTTAAAGCATTTGAAACGATGTTTTGCAAGATAGAAATCAACATTTTCCTATCTGCAAAAACAATTTCATTTTCTTTAATTTCGTGATGAAGATTGATTGCATTTACGGTGGCAGTTTCTTTCAACGATTCAAAAACCTTATCTACATATTTTATCAGCTCAATTTTTGCTGGCGAAAATACCTCGGCTGCATATTTAATTCTTGCCCACTCCACCAAATAATCTAGCATATTTAATTCGTCCGTGGATGATCTATAAAGAAGTTCCATCATCTCTTTTATCGCTTCTGGTTTCATCTTTTCGAAATTGTCTTTTAGATATTTAGCGGTTCCAATAATTGAGGATAATGGACTTCGTAAATCGTGAGAGAGAATTGCAAATACACTCTCTTTGTGTGTATTCAATTCTTCTAATTCTTTCACATACTTTTTGATAGAATCTTCTGCTCGCTTCCTCTCCGTAAGGTCGAGAAGTATTTTTACATAACCCAACATTGCTCCATCTATCCCTGTAAGTTGAAAAACTAAACCATACGCATAAAACTTGCTTTTATCCTTACAAAGATGCCACCTATTGTCTACAGCTCTGCCTTCTTTTAATGCTTTGTTAATTTCTTTTTTTGGAATACCCGTTTTTTTATCCTCTTCGGTAAATATAATATCAAAATCTTCTCCTATAATCTCGTCTGATTCATACCCAAAAATCTTCTCAGAGCCCTTGCTCCAGCTGTTGATTTTTAAATCATTGTCTAGCGTAAAAATGGAATAGTCCTGTAAACTATCTATAACTTGGCTGTAAAATTCAGCGGTAGGAATGTATTGGCTTCTAAGTACTTTCGATTCTTTGGTTGTATCTGACATACATTATTTGTTAGGTTTTTTAAAATCAGCACTGAGGTTAAATTCTAAATGGGCTTCAGTTTGCGAACAAAGGTAATCATTATTTCACGCGATGGTGAATTAATAATGAAAAGGTATTTGATTAATCTGGAATAACTTTAAAATCAGACATTGTGGAAACGTTTTTGCGATTTTGTGATTGGGTTTACAAAGGAATCACATTTTAACTGATTTTCCAATAACCTGTTTTATCGCTTCCCATGTGTTCGATTATTCTCGTTTTTTTTAGTTCTTGAATATGTCTTTTTATGGTTGCCGCAGAATATCCAGTCTTGTCGGCAAGTACTCTGTAATTTGCTTTTATGTTTTGTTCTAAATGTTGTAAAATGCTTCTTTTTATAGGGTCATTTACAGGGTCATTTACAGGGTCGAAAAACTGAATATGCATATCTCTATTTTTTAGCAAATTATTTTCTTGATGAAGAAGGTATTAATTCTTTATAATTTATCGGACTTTAAAATCAGACATTGTGGAAAAGTTTTTATAATTTTGTGATTGTGTTTACAAAGGGTATCACATTTTAAATAATTTTGAAATATATGAAAAAAACGATTGTGGTTTATTTCTCCAGATCGGGTAATAATAAGTTTATTGCCGAAAAAATGGCACAACAACTTAATTGTGAACTGGTTGCCATTCGTCCAAAAATGAATTTTTTTCCGTTGTTGATGCTCTCCAAAAATGGATTTGGAATTAAACCGATGGAGGTCGATTTTAAGCAATATGAGCAAGTTGTTTTAGTGGGACCAGTTTGGATGGGCAAACTAATATCTCCATTGCGAGGTTTTATTCAACAATATGGAAACGATATTTC
>JBBRGJ010000286.1:0-1970 GCA_038240835.1 Bacteroidales bacterium
TGATTTTTCTAGTTTTTGAAAGTTGGGCAATACGCTAGCGAACCGCCGAATGCAGTAATTTAAAAAATGGACTAAAAGGCAACTGGAATTACGCTTAAAAACGGCTTATTGCAAGGCGAACGGATTCGAGGTAGAACTTCATCCACGTGCATTATTCCCTTTTTACAATACGGACATTTATTTGCATCGTAACCCGTTAGCCGTTTGAGCCGTTCTTGTGAAGTTTCTTTTGGTTTGATAATCATTTTCGGGTTTTGCCTCCGTTGTTCGGCTCTGAATTTACTGCTATAAATGCCATAATGGCGGATTTTTACAAAACCTTTGGGCAAAAAGTGTTGGCAAAATAAAAATTTCGATTGTTGGCAATAAAAAAAGCAAAAAAACACAAATAAAAAATTTATTGGCAAAAAAGACAAAATAGAATCCCCATAGGCAAATAGCGGCATAGTCCAACTCGGTTTTATTCGTTATTTTCGCCTACTTTCAAAAAAAATCCTTCTTATTTGGGAACATTAATTCTTTTTGCATATATTTGTGTGCGAAAACCACGAATAAAACGCTAATACGTTGGGCCTAATTGTAAAAAGACCGAATACAGATAAAAAAAGGATAAAAGCAATTAAAGTTAAATTATGATAGCAAAGAGAAATCATATAAGAGTATTTGTTGCATCTACGGTGTACAATTTTGAGCATATACTAAAACAAGTTTATGAGCTTTTAGATAGTTATGGATATGATGTTTGTATGTCACATATGGGTACAATCTTGCTAGATAGTTCTCAGTCAAACTTAAATAACTGCGTTAATGCAGTTAATGAATGTGATCTTTTTGTGGGATTCATCAGACCTAATTATGGTTCTGGAATTTTAGAGAAAGATGGTAAATCAATCACCCATTTTGAATTTGAAACTGCCTTTGTTCGAGATATTCCTCGATTTGTCTTAGCTGACTATCGTGTGGTTTTTACGAGAGCATTATTTAAAGATTCATTTGTCATAGAAGATTCAACAGCCAAGAGAATTAATTTTGATAAAATATCTTTTGAAGATAATGGTGTAATGGATACAAGATGTATTAAAATGTACAACGATGCCATAAAGGACAAAGAAAAACCGGCTTCGAAAAGAACTGGAAACTGGGTTCAAGAATATATAAACTATGATGACATCAAGATGCATCTTGAAAGTCAGTTTAAATATCCGGAACGCATTCAAAAATTAATTGACAAATCAAAAGGAGCAGGAATATGAGTGCAAAAACTTTTATAAATGAACTCATCAGCCAACAAGAGCATAATTCGCTTGAGTTTAAAACAGCTTGGAACGTGGAAGCTATTTTGGAAACCATCTGTGCTTTTTTAAATACTGAAGGCGGTTGGATCATTGTGGGTCATAACGAAAAGGAACTTATTGGTTTGACAGATATTACAGAACAAGAAGTAAATGAGTTAAAACAAAATGCTTTAGAGAATATTTTTCCTCAACCTTTGATTTATGTGCAATTAGAAACTGTAAATGAAAAATCTATCGTTCTACTGAATGTATTAAAGGGTTCAAGACAACCTTATTCTTTCCAGAAAAAATATTTCGTTAGAAAAGGCAGTCAAACTTTAGAAGCCAGTCCTGATGATGTGAGTTTAATTTTAAGGTCATCAAATCAATATACTTCAAGTTGGGAAAAGCTTACAACCGTTGATGTGAAGTACAATGATTTAAGTGAAAATGAAATATCAGCCACCATAGTTGCTGCCAATAAGCTTGGAAAAACCAAATCATTGCCCGAGAGCCAAAAAGATTTTTTGAGCTATTTTCAATTGATTGATTATACAGCAGTGAAAAACGGAGCATTAATTCTCTATGGAAATGAACCAACAAAGTTTTTTACTCAATGCAGAATACGAATTACCAATATGCCCGAGGGGGCTACTGGCGAAAACTTCAACGACATTGAAATAATTGAGGATAATC
>JBBRGJ010000287.1:0-1947 GCA_038240835.1 Bacteroidales bacterium
CTTGTTTTTCGTCATATAAAATTAGCATCCCAACATTGGGAGAATATTCTCATAAACAAACAAGAGTGAATAGTTACGATGGTTGGGGAACTTTGTATACCGCTGTGGATACTTTTCAGGTCCTTAGAATCAAAACAATCATCAATGCTCGCGATAGTGTTTTTGTCACCCAAAACGGCATGAACCTTCCTTTTGCCTTCAATACATTAACCACGGAGTATAAATGGTTTTCGCCAAGTATGCGAAATTCAGTATTTGAAGCATCGATAGTTGTAGGACAAGGACCCGCATCCAAATCAATCAAGTATCGCGATCATCCTCGGAATTATGTTGCTGTTTCTGAGGTCGAAAAAATAAATTTTGAGGTGTTTCCCAATCCATTTATCAACACCATCACCATTGTTTCAAAATCAGATATTAAAGTTGAATCCATTAAGATGTACACAATAACTGGCGCTGTGGTTCCAGTTAAAATTACACCGTCGTCGGATAGATGGGAAATAGATGCCGAAAATTTAACTCCTAGTAGTTATGTGCTCGAAATAAATACAAATAAAGGAGTAGAACGCAAAATTATTGTAAAATAGCCGTTTCTAGTTGATGAATCAGTAATAATTTATTGAAAATCATCACTTAAGAAAAATTTATTTTAATGAAATAATTCAGAAAAGGTTGTATAATTAAAAATAATTGTATATTTACCGCAGAAAATGAATGTTGATATTAACTAAAATTTTTACACATGACCACTGAAGCTGAAAACAATGTGAGTTTTTTCCGATTTGAGGATTTACGAATTTATGCAAAAGCATTAGGTTACATTAACTGGGTTCATCAAGCTACTTCTACGTTTCCCGAAAACGTTCAAGCAAGTTTGACCAATAAATTTGTGATCACAACACAAACGATTGCTTTGCATATTGCCGAAGGATCAGCTCGAAACAAAAGCCAATTTATTTATTACTTAAAAATGGCTAAAAGTTCAGTCCGTGATTGTGTTGTTTACACCACCATCTCTTCTCAAATGGGACTCTTTAATGAAGAAAATACCGATTATTCGAGAAATCAATTGATGGAGTTGACAAAAATGATAGGTTCCTTAATTGCTTCACTTCAACGCTCGATGCCTCCTGGAAAAGAAGAGGACGAAACAGACGAAATATAGACTTAAAGGCTATTTTTTAGAATATATAAGAGGCAATATCAATTCAATGTTTTGATATTGCCTCTTTTTATTTAACTTTGCCAAAGAAATAAATTTAAAACAAATAATATCATGGCAATTGTAAAAGCTTTTAAGGGACTTCGTCCCCCAAAATCTATTGTTTCTAAGTTAGCATCTCGTCCTTACGACGTGCTAAATTCAGAAGAAGCCCGCGTTGAAGCAGAAGGAAATGAATACTCACTTCTTCATGTAACGAAGTCGGAAATCGATTTACCTAAAGGAATTGATGAGCATAGCGACGAAGTGTATAACAAAGTAGCTGAAAATTTCAAAAAATTTCAAGCGGAAAAATGGTTAGTTCGCGATTCTAAAGATAATTTGTACATCTATGCTCAAACCATGGATGGAAGAACTCAATATGGAATTGTTGGATGTACTCACATCGAGGACTATTTTAACAACAACATCAAAAAACACGAATTAACTCGTAAGGACAAAGAAGAAGATCGTATGATGCACGTGCGCGTAGCAAATGCAAACGTAGAACCTGTTTTCTTTGCATATCCTGCACATCAAGAGATTGATCAAATTGTAGCTCGCATCACTGCTACTCCTGCTGAGTACGATTTTATTACCGACGAAGGTTTTGGTCACCAATTTTGGGTGATCGAAGACGACGCCGTTATTGCTCGTATTGTGGAAATTTTCAAAAATGATATTCCTGCATTATACGTAGCCGACGGTCACCACCGTACTGCTGCTGCTGCATTAGTGGGACAAGA
>JBBRGJ010000288.1:0-1775 GCA_038240835.1 Bacteroidales bacterium
CAGTATGTGCCACCTTTATAAATCTTCAGGTACCAGATTATTGCTGCCAAAAGTATAATTGGCGATTCAACAAAAAAATCGCCTTGCTTTTGAATCCAGGTTTTGTTCAGGTTCAACATAATGGTATATGCCGATTCGTAAGCATCGGAAATATCGGTCATAAACTCCTGTGCAATTGGATTACACCTGTGGCTCCGCTCAGGATTGTCAAAATTAATGACGTAAAATTTGGGGGCGACTTTATACTTATCAATGTTCTTCAACAAAGTATTGTAGGCAATAACACTCAGGTCATCGTACTTGTAATCGTAAATGTACATGCTAAAACCTTTTTGAATTTGCTGCTTGATATAGCTGTTTATGATAGCGTAGGATTTACCACTTCCCGGAGTTCCCAATACAATACTTGCCCGAAATGGGTTGACCACATTTATCCAGCCCTCATGTATTTTGCCTTTATATTGAAAAAGTGTAGGCATATTTATGGAATATTCATTTTCCATCAGTCGGGTTTCCTGCATAAAACTTTCGTTTTCATTGTTAAAAACATCTTCCATCAGGTTGTTTTTGAGCAAGCGGCTCATCCATAATCCTGCCTTCAAAATAAATATGTACCCGAGTGCAAGAATAAAAACATATAGTGCCGTTCGGTATATTAATGGAAGTGACAACTTCAGAATCCATCCATTGAAGAAGAATAAAATAATCCCCGTAATTAGGAATACATTAATCCTTACCCAGGTAATTTTCTTCTTTTACTCCCCTCGTTCCCAAACAGGACAGTGCAATAAAAAGAACGCAAGTGAATTTTGTCCAAAGCGGATTCGAAAATAGACCCGTTGTTTTTTGAAAATTCAAAAGAATTTTATCTACCACTTCTACATTAATGTTAGATGCTTGAAATGCTTCGTAACAGAACCAGTAAATATGGATTATTACAATCAGGATACTGACTGCCCTTAGCAATTCCATAATTTTTGCAAGGCTTCTTACATCATCTTCGTTTTGCATAGTTTTATATATTTCGTTTACGTTTCTTCTTTCTTTTCATTCTCCGAATAAATGCTTCCTCTTCGTAATTCTCGCGCTGGTTTTCAATGCCCAGTAATCCTGAAAGGTTTTCAAGTGAGGAGTTTGCTTCCTTTGTCGATTGAGGTTGTTCTTGCTCAAATGAAGGTGTTTCGTCCTTAGTTTGTTCCTGTCCATTAAATTTTTCCTGAAATACATTGGCAGAAAAATCTTTGCCCAAACGCGAGCCGTTAAAAACAAATTTCTGTTTGTGGTCGATAAAAGTTACACCGTAAATGCGCCCTGAATCATTTCTCCGAAACAAAACGGAGATTCCATTTTTTAAAAGTTGCTTTTCAAAATCTTTCTGATTTTTACAGTTTTGGATGGCTTTAGTAATTATTGCTTTAGGGCGTTCTTTAATTTCCCTGTTTTTAATTAGCTCCTTAGATTTCTCCATCTGCTTTTGAAGAACAATGCCACCAACCGTTTTTCCAATTTTCGATGATTTAATGGGTGTTCCGCTAATTTGGCCATTCTCATCCAGTGCGGCGTAAACAATTCCGGTGTAGGGCTTGCCCTGAAATTCTCCATTTACTTCAGAAACATGCACATTATAAATAAAGAGCAAAGCTTTGTATTCGTTAAATGTTTGGAAATGCCATGAACGGGAAACCGGACGAACCACATTTGCAATTTGATGTTTGATATTTCCCTTTTTGAAATCTACTTTTTTAAGTGCAAACCCTTCGGTTTTTTGTTTCTCA
>JBBRGJ010000289.1:0-1653 GCA_038240835.1 Bacteroidales bacterium
CAAAATGGCGGCTTTTCTAAAAAAAGAAAAGAAATGTAATTTGATTATTTGCCTTTCGCATCTTGGATCGAACAAAAAGTCTGAAGATATCAATGATTTTGTCATTGCCCAAAAAAGCAGGAATATTGACGTAATAATCGGAGGTCATTCACACTCCATGATTGAAGGTGAAAGAGAACTTAACTTGGATGGAAAAGAAGTGCTGATTTCACAAATGGCTAAAAGTGGTTTGTATTTAGGACGTATTGATTTGGAGATGACGAAAAAGAAGTGATGAATTTTCTTGTTGAAAACATCATTTAGAGAACTGCTGCAATTTTTCGGACTTTATTTAATCTCTCTACAAATGAGTTATTTCGTTTAGCAATAAGCATATTGTAGCGTGCCTGCATTTTTAACAATGGTTCGGCTGAAATATCTAATGCAGCCTCAATTAACAATGCAAATTCCGTGTTTACTGGTCGTTTGGCATTCAATACTTCATTTAATAAAGTGTATGAAACTCCCATTTCGGCAGCAAGTGTTTTTTGAGAAATTCTACGATATTCAATTTCATCTTTCAACACTTCGCCTGGATGAGTTGGATAAAATGGTTCGATATTATTTGCTATCATAGCTGCTATACTGAATTATTTATTGAACAAAGATAGTTTTTTGTTTCTTATTTGCAAGGTATAAATTATATTTTTGTTAGTATCCTACCGACCCCTTCGCTCAAAGCGAAAGGGTCGGTAAAAACAGAGTGAAAATTCAATATAATAATTGTATTTTTAAAACTAAATTATCATGAAAAAATCAATTCTATTTTTAGCTGCAATATTTATGAGTATTGCTTTTCAGTTAAATGCACAAAAGGTTTTAACAGAATCGGTAACAGCTTCTATAGTTGAGGCTAAAAGTCAATTGGCTAATGCACTGAGTAATCCTGACATGTCTGATGAACAAAGAATTGCCATTATTAAGCGTTCGGCGGTAACATTAAAAGAATATTGCCGACCATCAGCTTGGCCCGAGGGGGAAATTCCACTTTCGGTATGGATGAATGGTCAGCACCAACAGTGCGAAGATGAAATAGTTAGTTTGTCAGACATTGTATTGAAAATGACAGATACATCCTTGGATCAAAAGATGAAACTGATAAATACTATGCAATTGGAAGTGATTGATAATCAAATACAAATGCTTATTCCTGGCTCAACTCCCATTCAGTTGGCTTCGGATGTAGTTAGCTCTGTATTCAATATAAATTTTGCTGAAGGTGTAACAGGAGGAAAACGCAAGGATGCAAAAGACTTGGTAGATAGGTTTAAAAAATTAGCTGCGGATGGTAAACTTTTAGAAAATTTCAAAATACTATTAGAAAATCATCGTAAGTCCTTGCGGCTCATCGATAAAGATGTTATTGATTTGAATAGCAAAATTCCCAAATGGGAAACTGCGTATTATAATGCTGCCGATGGTGCGTTTTGTATGGAAGGTTTCGAAGGTGCTGTGCCAAATACTGCTGAAAAGCAACAACCTACCAACTCAATTGTTGGTGAGTGGCGATTTGGATACAAGGAAATTGGATACTTTCATTTGACCTTTAAAACGAATGGAGAATATGTCTTTGATGACAAAATGAATAAAGATTCGGAAAGTACAACCGGAACT
>JBBRGJ010000290.1:0-1588 GCA_038240835.1 Bacteroidales bacterium
AGAGTAGAAAAATTACCCGATAAGACATTGTTTGATCAAGATAAATTCAGCATTCAGAAAGATTTATTTTCTTAAATAACTGATAAACAAACGTCTAAGTTTCTGAAATCATTTTTTTTGAAAACTTTCGTACGGCAGTGAAGTGAATTAAATAATTTGTTCGACGGCATTGAACGTGAGTTTGAACCCAAAATTCGGAGATGGAATAGAATAAAAGATATTTGGGAAAGTATGCTTGATGATTTATACAATTGGAGTCTCTCCTATTGCCATTTTGCGCCAAACATTGATCCCTGGGCTGCTGCCTTAGATCCTGTAAAAGCGACTATTTTTGATCAAAATGTAAATCCTGGGATTTTTAAGGAACGTGAAAAACACCTTCTCAAACATTTCGGAATATCATTTTTAGATATTTTTAAACACGAAACATTTGAGTTTGAAGTAAAAAATAGTTCGTTATGGTTTTCACAAGAACTAATTGAATTTCTTATCGAAGAGATTTATCCACAATGCCGACCATTTAATCATCTAACTGCCGAATTAATTAAAAAACGTGGTATGTTTCATGCCGCCATGAAAAACCCAGGCAATTGTGAGGTAAACCCAGAGTTGCATATTCCGCACCAGAAATTTGTCAAATTCTACAATTCAAAATATGGCGAAGGTCGTTACGAAAGCAAATATCCACCAACGGAAATAATGACCGATTTATTTGCAAAACCTTGGAATTGGGATACATTTAAGTACAATAAAATCTAACGTACATATTTAACGAGAGAATTACCAAATTACGATGAAGTGGAACAAAATAACGATTAGCCTTGTCAATATTCTGTCCGAAGAGTGGAATGAACTTTAGATGACATCAATAAAATGTTTTGAAATCCTCTAGAAATTGGCTTGAGCAATTTTTTATTTAAGAGATGTTTCATTAAAAATAAGCGTATTAATTTTGATTATTTCAATTACTCATATTGGTTTTACACAAGTAGGAATTGGCAGTATAAGATTTTTTTACTAAGATGGAATAGAGAGTCTGTGTTTTCAATTAAACCATGGGGTTTTAATTCAGAAAATTTAGCAAATTATTCAACTCTTATAACTGCTACGAATGATATTATTGCGATTGAAAACAGTTTAAAGATTGCCAGTGTGCCATCGTTTGCTTATATGGGAATAGAACAATAAACACTCGTCGGAAGCTTGGTGTTTATTGTAAATCAGACTTTTAAATAGAAAAAACATCATCAACTCCTCGCCCATTAAAACTTTCCGCCGTTTTTTATTTAGAATCTAGTTTTTTTTTAGAGCTAAATGAAGTCGAGGTTGAGCGGAAATTACTAAGATGGCTAAGGAGACTAATCCTTAATTACTTTCACTTTTTTACTACTTCCATCTTTAAATATCACATTAAAAATATAGATTCCATCCTGATATTTATCCATCAATATTACAGTTGTTTTGTCGTCTTTACAATTTATCTTTTGTAATCGTTTGCCATCGGTAGAATAAATTTCAATTAGTTTTACATTTAAAGTTGAAACAACCGTTGTGAAATTGGTGGTTGGGTTTGGATATAGATAAAAAT